>VFHF01000127.1 GCA_009392095.1 SAR202 cluster bacterium | reverse complement strand
GTTCCTGGACCAGGAAAGGTTCCACGTCTATTTCAATCAAGACTACCCGTTCTTGCGGGACTGGGCGATCCCGTTGAGCCTGGCCACGGCCAAAGCCCCAGATTTCGGCGCAGCCCGTGGGCTCGTCAGATTCCTGCACCTGGGGCTCGGTGGCGAAGAAGGCCTGTTCCAAGAGGCCTTTCGGGAGCGGGGAATCTCCCGTAAAGCAGTTACGGGGCTCCAATACCTGCCCACCACCCAGAATTACAGCGGGTACCTCCGTACTCTGGCCTACGACGGCACTTTCACAGAGGTCGTGGCCACTCTGCTGGCGGTTGAATGGCCCTACCTAGACTGGGCTCAGCGCGCCGAGGAAGCCGGTCCGAAACCCAGCGACCGCTACTACCAGACTTGGATCGACATCCACACCAGCCCCGGCATGTCGCGATTTGTGTCCTGGCTCCGCAGCTTGGTCGACGAGAGCGCTCCGACCGCGATCCAGCAGGATAGGTTTCAAGGGATATTCCGAGACGTCCTCCGTTACGAATACCAATTTTTTGAGATGGCTTACCGAGGCGAATCGTGGCCTCAGTAAGAAAGGAAACTTCGGCAAGAAAGATACCGTCGGCAATGACCATCGCAGGGTCCGATTCGGGCGCCGGCGCCGGGGTACAGGCCGACCTCAAGACTTTCGCCGCCCTCGGGGTCTACGGCACTTCAGTTCTAACCGCCATCACCGCCCAAAACACACTAGCGGTTACTACAGTGCACGAGGTCCCCACCAATGTGATTGAATCGCAGATCGACGCGGTGGTGACCGACATTGGCGCAGACGCTGTGAAGACCGGAATGCTCTCCAGCAGCGCGATCATCGAATGCGTTACCAAATCACTTAAGAAATACTCGGCTATCCCAGAACTGCGGCGGTTGGTGGTGGACCCGGTTATGGTCGCTAAAAGCGGCGACTCTCTCCTGCACGAGGAAGCGGTCGGGGCCCTGCGCGACCTACTGTTGCCCATGGCCGCGGTGGTCACACCCAATATTCCGGAGGCTGAAACCCTCACGGGCCTCTCGATAGTCTCGGATGACGACGTGAAAAAAGCGGCCCGAGAGATTGTCGCCATGGGAGCGGCGTCAGTCGTGGTCAAAGGCGGGCACCGGGACGGGCCGGCGACCGACCTGTACTTCAATGGCCATAACTTCCGTGAGTTCACGGCGCCCCGGTTCGACACGGTTAACACCCACGGCACCGGGTGCACCTTCGCTTCAGCGGTGGCCGCGGGCCTAGCCAAAGGTCTCCAAACCGAGGAAGCCGTCGGCCTGGCCAAAGAATTCGTAACCGAGGCGATCCGTCGCTCTTTCCCCATCGGGCAGGGGCACGGGCCTCTGAACCACTTCTACAACCTCTGGCAGTAACCGGAGGACCATTCAGATGAGCACGCCCACCAACATGTTCCGCTGCTCCATCGAGATCGGGCCCAGAGACGGCTCGCGGTTCCAGCGGGTGGTCGCCGGCTCGGAAAACATCTACTCTGTGCTGCCCTCCACCCTGCTGGAGATGCTGCCCATGGCCGAGGTGCGCACAACATCTGCGTCTACGGCAAGGCCGACGGCGAGCCCATCCTTCGCCGCCACACCATGGCCGCATTCGGCTTGGCTGCGGACCACGATGAACAGAATCTGGCCCAGGCTGATATGTTCTTAAGCTAACCCAACGACGTATGACGACTCGCACCCCCCGGCATGCCTGGTCGACCCACCCTGCGTTATAATGTCCGATTAGTAACCTATCCGGCTAACCGATGCCGGTCTTGAGGACCGATCTCCGACATGTTTAATCCCGTTTCCAACCGCGTCAGTTTCCCAGAATTGGACGCAAAAGTCCTGCAGCATTGGAAAGAAAAGGACGTCTTCCGACGCACCGAGACTGAACGCCCCGACGCTCCCCTTTTCATGATGTATGAGGGCCCGCCCACGGCCAACGGCAGTCCCGGCATCCACCACGTCCTTGCTCGCGTCTTCAAGGACGTGATCTGCCGCTACCGGACCATGAAGGGCTACCGGGTACTGCGCAAGGGCGGTTGGGACACCCACGGCCTGCCTGTTGAGTTGGAAGTCGAGAAAGAGTTGGGCCTAAAGAGCAAGCGAGACATTGAAGAATACGGCATCGAAGAGTTCAACAAGAAATGCCGCGAAAGCGTTTTCCGCTACGTGAAAGAATGGGAGACCATGACCTCCCGAATCGGCTACTGGGTCGACATGGAAGACCCGTACGTCACCCTGCACAACAACTACATCGAGACCGGCTGGTGGATGCTGAAGACCCTTTGGGACAAGGACCTGCTCTACCAGACCATGCGCGGCACGCCACACTGCCCCCGCTGCGTGACCAGCCTCAGCTCCCATGAGGTGGCGCTGGGCTACCGGGAAAATACACCGGACCCCTCGGTATTTATCAAATTCCAAGTGGACCCGGCGGCCTCTCCGAATAATTCAGGCGTCTTGGAGAAGCTGGGTGCTGGCAACACCGACGTGTTCCTGCTGGCCTGGACCACCACCCCATGGACCCTGCCCGGCAACACCGGCCTCGCGGTGGACGAAAGCGCCGATTACAGCATCGTCGAACTGGAAGGCGAGGGCGGCAGCCACCGATTGGTGCTGGCCCAAGCCCTGGTCTCCACTAACATCACCCAAGAACACAACATCGTGGGCACGATCAATGGCTCCGACTTGGTTGGCCTCGGTTACGCACCGCTCTACGATCCGAAAGAGTTTGGCTCCCAAGTGCGGCATTTCGTGCGCCGGCCAGGCCCGGGCGGCACGGTCACCGAGCTTGAAGACGGCGGCGAGTTCGCCCCCAAAGTCATCTCCGCGGAGTTCGTATCCCTAGACGACGGCACGGGAATCGTCCACATCGCTCCAGCCTTCGGCGACGAGGACTTGGACGTAGGCCGGGAGAAGGAGCTGTCCTTCGTCCAGCCCGTTGACCTGCAAGGGATCATCACAGGCAAATACCCCTTCGCCGGTAAGTTCGTGAAGACGGCCGACAAAGAGATCATGGAGGACCTGACGGAACGGGGCCTGTTGTTCCATCAGGATATCTACCGGCACACCTATCCCTTCTGTTGGCGCTGCGACACGCCCCTGCTCTACTACGCCAAGAGTTCCTGGTACATTCGGACTTCGGCGTTGAAAGGCGAGTTGGTCGACGGCAACGACACCATCAACTGGTACCCCGATTACATAAAGGATGGGCGCTTCGGTGAGTGGTTACGGAACAATGTTGACTGGGCCATCTCACGTGAACGCTACTGGGGCACGCCCATCCCCATCTGGCAGTGCCAAGATTGTAACCACACCATATGCGTCGGCGGCCTCGATGAGCTGAGGAGCATGGCCGGGGCCAACGGAAGCCTGGCCGTTGACGGCCTGGACCTACACCGTCCCTACGTCGACAACATCGTCCTCGACTGCACCGCCGAGGGCTGCTCCGGCGAGATGCACCGTATCCCAGAGGTTATGGACGCCTGGTTCGACTCGGGAGCCATGCCCTTCGCCCAATATCACTACCCCTTCGACAACGAGACCATCGACACAGACGGCCGCTTCCCTGCCGATTACATCTGCGAGGCGGTGGATCAGACACGAGGTTGGTTCTACAGCCTGCACGCCCTGTCCACCTTGCTCAAGGGCCAGCCGGCCTACAAGAACGTCATCTGCCTAGGCCTGATCCTGGACGAGAAGGGCCGCAAGATGAGCAAACGTGTCGGCAACGTGGTCGAGCCCCTTTCGGTGCTGGACGAACACGGGGCCGACGCCCTGCGCTGGTACCTGTTCACCGCGTCACATCCCGGCGAGCCCCGGCGGTTCTCCGGCAAGCTGGTCAGCGAGACCCTGCGCAAAGTGATGCTCACTCTGTGGAACGTTTACTCATTCTTCATCGGCTACGCGGAGATCGACAAGTTCGACCCCTCTCAAAAGCCCGCCGATTGGAAGCCCGAGAACGAGCTTGACCGCTGGGTGCTGTCCGAATTGAACACCATCGTCTCCCAGGTCGACGGCTACATGGACGGCTATGGGCCGACCAACGCCGGCCGCCGCATCCAAGAGTTCATAGACCAGTTGTCCAACTGGTACGTGCGCCGCAGCCGACGCCGTTTCTGGCGGAACGAAGGCGACGCCGACAAGTTGTCCGGCTACATCACCCTGCACACCTGCCTGGTGACCGTGGCCAAGCTGATGGCCCCGTTGGCTCCGTTTGTTGCCGAAGAGATGTACCAGAACCTGGTCTGCTCGGTTGACCCGTCAGCCCCCGATAGCGTTCACCTTTCCGAGTATCCGGTGGCAGACGAGTCGCTGGTGGACCAGCCTCTTATGGAAGCCACTCAGTTGGCTATGAAGGTGGCCAGCATGGGCCGGGCCGCGCGTTCCAAGGCGGGTCTGAAGGTGCGCCAGCCGTTGGCCAACGTGCTGGTCAAGATCCGTGTCCCCGCCGAGCGGGGATACCTCGACCAGGTGCGGCCTCAAGTCCTGGAAGAACTGAACATCAAAGACATCCAAGTCATCGAAGACGACGCTCCGCTGGTGCAGAAAGTCTTGGAGGAAGCCGGAGATGAGACCGAGACCATACTTTCAGTGGAGAACTACTCCGTCTCGCTGGAGGGCGGCTACATGGTGGCCGTGAATGGCGATCTCAGCGACGAACTGAGAGAAGAGGGCTTGGCCCGGGAGGTGGTGCACCGCATCCAGGGCATGCGGCGGTCGGCCAACTTCGATGTCACCGACCGCATCGTGACCTACTACCAGGGCCCGTCGGAGTTCGCCGAGGTCATGCAGGGCCCGTTCTCAGATTACATCCGAGACGAAACCCTCAGCAACCAATTGGTAGACGGCACGCCGGACTCGGATTCAAACGCTGAAGCCGCCACCGAGTCCACCAAGATCGAAGGCATGGAGATCACTCTGGCTGTGCACCAGGTGTAAGCCAAGGAATAATCGCCCTGAACAATTCTAGAGTCATTCATCTGGGGGGTTCCATGGCTGGTACGCGAGAACCCGCAAGGAAGACATCACAGAAGAAGAGATTGCGCACGAGCAGCCAAGCTGTTTGGCGGGTCATAGACAAGGGTTCTATACAACTTGCCGCGGGGTAATCCGCCATGGCAAATCCACTAGCTAGACCGCTGACCAAACGAAAGGAGGCACGATGGTGAAAGACTTCGGCGCCAAGGACCGGTACGGACTTCACATTAGCACGGCTTCCACAACCGCCGCTGAGAAACTGGTCGAGGGTGTTGACCTGGCTCTCGAGAGTGCTTGGGGAGCGGACGAAAAATTTCAGGAAGCACTGCATGCCGACGAAGGTTTCGCGCTGGCCCACGCTGGTTTGGCCTTCAGGCATATGGTCGGCGGAAGGGCAGCTGACGCCCGTAAATCGGTCCAGGAAGCACAGTCGTTGGCGACCGGAACGTCTCGCCGTGAACAGCAGCAGATTGAGATCATCGCCCGCTGGGCCAATGGCAAAGGTACCGAAGCCTTGATCTTGGTCAACGAACACCTGGCGGAATACCCCAGAGACATGTTGATCGTCAGATTGGCCCAGCGTCTATTCGTGCTGGGCTGCAGCTCCGTTGGCGCAGGCGTCGCCAATTATCCTCGAGAGCATTTCGCGTTGATGAAGAAGGTGGCCCCCGCTTACGGGGACGATTGGGCGTTCCTGGCACAGAGCTCCTTCGCCCACCATGAAGTGGGATTGCTGGATGAAGCTCTGACGATGGCCGAACGGGCATTGGAGGAACGGCCCACCGACGCCGTGGCGTCCCATTCCGTGGCCCACGTATATTTCGAGCGGGCTGACTCCTCTAGCGGCGCCGAATTTCTGGAACGCTGGCTGCCGGGATTCGACAACCGCGCGCCCTACCACGTCCATCTGTCTTGGCATCTAGCCTTGTTCGAGCTCGCCATGGGCCGGTACCAAAACGCGTTGGAGGTCTACGGCAAAGACATCCGCCCATCGGTGGTTGCCAAGAGCGCCATTTCCTTGAACGATAGCGCGTCTCTGATGTGGCGGCTGCAGATCTACGGGGCCGCCGCACCTTCCTCGTTGATGGAAGAATTGGATACACAAGCAGCGCCCGCCGCTGACAACCCGGGGAGTGTCGCCTTCCGGGACTCCCATGCCGCCTTGGCCTTCGCGGTTGCCAACGACGACGAATCCCTGACCCGTATGATGGACGGGTTGAAGGCCGCAGCCGACAAAGGAGATAAGTTGGTCGGTGACGTGACGTTGCCATTGGTGAGGGGTATCACCGCTTTCATGCACCAAGATTATGACGAAGCAGTTCGCCTGATGGGGCCGCTATTTGGGAGTGAAGCGCCATATGACCAACTTTCCCGTATCGGCGGCAGCCATGCCCAGCGCGAAGTATTCGAGGACACATTAACCGAGGCCTATCTCAGGGCCAGGCAGTTCGAAAACGCCGAAGCGCTCCTCGAGAACCGTCTCAAACGACGTGAAACGCCAAGGGACCTGTTCTGGCTCGCCAGAGCCCAACAAGCCACCGGAAAACCCGAGGCCGCCGAGGCAAGTGTTCAACAAGTGCGGAACGCCTGGCGCAACGCCGACCCGGAGTCTCAAGAAATCGTGGCGTTGTCTGGTCTAGCCAACAGCCTCAGCTAGGATTGGCTAAAACCACTCGACCTGCAGTCATTAAAGGGATCTTTCTCGATGGCCATCTTTGGCTTCTGTCATTCCGAGGCGTTAGCCGAAGAATCTCTTTGCAACTGGTGCAACACCTACGAAGAACCAACGCTTCTCTCAGGTGACAAGGTTCGGCGCGTTCGCAGATTAAGCTATGCCCCTCCACCG
>VFHF01000126.1 GCA_009392095.1 SAR202 cluster bacterium | reverse complement strand
TTGAAGCCGAATACTGGTATGATTTTACAGTTGATTGTCCTTCCAAAGAGGCCGATTACTACGAAGATTCTCAAGCCGTGGGGTTTTGATAAGACAGCCTTAAATAGCCCTCCGGCAGACCCCTCAAAGTTCTCCGGTGAATCCCCAGTACGATGGCGTGCATCTACGAAATCTGAAGACTGACTGAAGGTGGAGGTATCTGAGTGACGACCGAGCTAAGCCCTTCGATATCGGAAGCTCTAACGTATTTTGTGGCGGCGAAGAAATCCGCCAAGACTGCCCAGCAAAGTCATCAGGAATTAGGCCGTTTCGTGGCCTGGGTCGGCCGGGAACGGAAGGTCTCCGAACTCTCCCCCTCTGAAGTTGCAGAATATGCTCAGCAGATCGGTCTAGGCGGATCAGAGTCCGTGCACCGGTTGAGCCCCGTAAAGGTTTTCTTAGCCTATTGGAAAGACCAGGGATGGATTGAAAATGGACTAGCATCCCACCTTCGGGTGCCCCGCACCCGCCGCACCACACCAGCAGCTGCAAAGACCACTTCCCGCACCAATGGCCGGTCCACTTTCACCGGTTCCCAACTCAGCCAAGAAGGCTATGACCGTCTCGTTGCACAGCTAGATGACCTCAAAGACCAAAGAGCCCTCGTCCTGGAAGATATTAAACGGGCCATGGCAGACAAAGACTTCAGAGAAAACGCCCCGCTCGACGCCGCCAAAGATCAGCAGGGTATCGTAGAACTCCGCATCCGCGAACTAGAAGCCAGCATAAATAACGCACAGATCCTGCCCGAGGGCGCGTCCTCCAAGGTTGCCCGATCTTCGGTCGGCGCCAAGGTTACTCTCAAAGACACCAACTCCGGGAAAACCCTGGCCTACACACTGGTGGATGTCCGCGAAGCAGACGTCTCGGAAGGCAAGATTTCCACCACCTCCCCGGTGGGTCAGGCCTTACTAGACCGGATGGTCGGCGAAGAAGTGACCATCAATGTCCCCAAAGGCACCCTGCGTTATTTGGTGCAACGTATCACCGGCACCGCCTAAAGCCTGGACTGGTCAGAGAAGAAAAGGACCGCCCTTGTGTGGCGGTCCTTTTCTTCTGGCGAATTATGAGCCGGTGAATGACTGGACATAATAATGGCAAATAAAAAGGCGCCCATTTTTAGGGCGCCTTTTTAATGTCCCAAACTCCGAATGATATCGCGCTAGCTGAGACCTTCCATTACAGCGAAGATATCTTTGGGGTCCGGCAGGATGCCGGGTTCATACAACTCACGGAAGCGCACTACGCCCCCTTTGTCGATGATGATTACTGCCCGCTTGCTGGCCCCGCGCTCCTCGTTCCAAAGGTTATACGCCTTGCTGACCTCGCCCTTGGGATGGAAGTCGGACAACTCGGGGTAGGGAAGGCCACCAAGCGCTGTGCTCCAAGCACGGTGGGACGGAACTGTGTCGCAGCTTATGCCCAAGACCTGAGCATTATTATCCTCGAACCGTTGGTATTCCTGCCGGAACGAGGTCGCCTGCGTGGTTCAACCAGATGTGAAGTCGAATACGTGGAAAGAAAGAACAACTATCTTCTCGCCCTTGTAGTCGGCCAGGGAAACGTCCCCATCGGGGGAGGGAAGTTTGAAATCGGGGGCTACATCGCCAACTTCTGCCGGCATATTCCCGCCTTTATTAAATAAGATTTGGGCGCTCTCCAAGAAGCCCAGCAGATTATACCGCACAATTCTACAGCAGACACTACCTGAGTTGATTTTGTGCTCCACCAAAGCGGCGAAAGGCCCCATGATATACTTGCCCGCGTTGCCTCTAGAGAGAATTGATGCGCCCGTGGTTGGTTTTGAGTGAGGTGTACGTGCAGGCGGTGTTCAAAAGCGGGGTATATCTTCCAGACTTAGACCTTTGGCTAGACTCGACGAGAAAGCGCGAGTTCAGTCTGATTTCACACGCCCATTCAGACCATACCGGACGCCATAACCGCCCTGTTCTAACCCCCAACACGGCTGCCTTGTTGGGAGATTACCTCAAGAACTCCGACCCGGTCCTCCTCCCCTATCATCAGCCTTTCGACGCTCCGGAATATACGATGACCCTCTACCCGGCCGGGCATTGTCTCGGCTCAGCGCAGGCGCTGATCGAGTCGAAGGCGACTGGAGAGAGGCTGCTGTACACCGGGGACATCAAGAGCCGGACCAGTCTCGTTAATGAACCCTTGGAAGCAGTGCTCTGCGATACCCTGGTCATGGAGGCCACTTACGGCCGCCCCGAGTATGTTTTTCCACCCGAGGAACAGGTCTTGGACACGGCCTATAAGACCTTGCGGATGTGGTTGTCCCGGGGTGATCGGCCTGTGGTTCAGGGTTGGCGGCTGGGCAAGTCCCAAGAGCTGCTCCACTATTTGCTCGGCAACGGCTTTGACGTTCTGATCGAGGAGAGCATCTATCTGGGCACCCATGTGTATCTGAACGCCGGAGTGAAATTTCCCGGCCAAATAAAGATGTTTGAAGGCGAATGGCCCGACGGCTGGGTACTGTTGTTCCCTCCGGGAAAGCGCCGCGAGGCCCTGAAGGGCTTCACCCGAAAGCGGACCTTGGAGATGACGGGATGGGCGACCTCGGGCACCATGCCCTGGGGCCGCAGCGCCGATGCCAGTCTGCCCTACAGCGACCATCCTGATTTCAATGAACTGGTGGCCTACGTCGAAGCCGTTGCGCCCAAGCAGGTCTATACCGTGAACGGCTTCCCTGAATTGGCCGCCCAGCTAAGGGAGTTGGGCTACCCGGCGGTTCACCTTCCGGGCCGGGGTCAAAAACAAGACACCGGTTTTCAGATGAAACTGGTGTAGACCAACTGGCCATGGATTAGACCCACTCCGTCTGATGGTCGCAACTGCTATCGGTTTAGTTAAAATAACGGCGTGCAGACACGGCCTCGACCAAATAAGGAGATTCGTATTCTATGACCAATGAGATATTGCGCACTCTTTTGCCAATCGCAGGATGGGATGAAGAGCGCACTCAGGGGCTTACGATAACCGGAGGGACCGACCCCATATTGCCAACTTCGTTTCGCATCGGAGATACCAGCACCGCCGCCTTAAGCGCGGTTGGCCTAGCTGTCTCCGATCTGTGGGAGTCCCGCATGGGACGCCGCCAAGAAGTATCGGTAGATGTCCGCCGGGCGACCGCGTCATTACGCAGCGGCAAGTACATGCAGATGGACGGCGCCGGCGTGTCAACCGAGCGCAACACCGTGATGGGCGTCTATCCCACTAAAGACGGCCGCTGGAGCTATCTTCACTGTAACTTCCCCAACCATCGCGCCGCCGCTCTCAATGTATTGGGCGTGGTGGAAGACCGGGACGCAGTGACTAAGGCGGTGGCCAAATGGAACGCCCAGGACCTGGAAGACGCGATAATTGAAGCCAAAGGCGCGGGCGGCATGGTGCGCACAATGGAAGAATGGACGAAACATCCCCAGGCCGCGGCCATTGCCAATCTGCCTCTGATGGAGATCGTCAAATTAGCGGACAGCCCGCCGGAGGCGTTGCCTGAGGGCAGCCGACCGTTGTCGGGAGTCCGGGTGCTGGACCTGACGCGGGTCCTCGCCGGCCCAACCTGTGCCCGCACGTTGGCTGAACACGGCGCGGACGTCATGAAGATTACCGGCGCTCATTTGCCCAACATCGGCTATCAGGAATACGACACAGGCCACGGCAAGCTCAACGCCCAACTGGATCTCCGCGAAGTGAAGGATATGGACACCTTGCGCGAGTTGGTCAGTCAGACGGATGTGTTCTCCCAAGGCTATCGGCCTGGCACCCTCGGCGGGCGCGGACTATCGCCAGAGGAGCTGGCGGAATTGAGGCCCGGCATCGTTTATATCTCGCTGTGTGCTTTTAGCCATATGGGGCCCTGGGCGTCGCGCCGGGGCTTCGACACCGTGGTGCAGACGGTAAGCGGCATCACCAACCGTCAAGGAGACCTGTTCCCTGGCGCAACTCCGGGGCCGCAGTTCTACCCGGTGTCGGCGATCGATTATCTAACGGGTTACCTGATGGCATTCGGCGGGATAGTGGCCTTGAACCGCCGGGTGCACGAGGGCGGGAGTTGGCTGGTTCGAATCTCACTGGCCCAGGTTGGACGTTGGTTGGTCAGCCAAGGTGAGATTCCCGAAGCAGACCTCAAGAACATCCCGGTGGAATTCACCCCTGAAGAAATCGCCTCGTGGTCCACGGTCAGCGACACGCCCATGGGCAAGCTCGGGCACCTGGGCCCAGTGCTGAGCCTCTCCGAGACCCCACCGCGCTGGGTTAGAACCTCAGTGCCCTTGGGTCACCACGACCCTGTGTGGCCGGAGCGGTCGTTGTAAAGAAACACGGACACCGAACAAACACGTCGGGGCATGGCAACGCCGTGCCCCGACGTGTTTGGGCCGTTGTTTTGGGTCTGGTACCGTCAGATTTAGTCGGGCGTGCTGCCCAGCGCAGGGACGTTGGACTCCTCGTCGGAGGCCAGTTGGCGGTTGACCGCGCTCAGATATGCCTTGGCGCTGGCGACGATGATGTCGGTGTCGGCGCCCCGGCCGGTGTAGGTGCGGCCGTCCTTCTCGATCCGGATTGTGACGGTGCCTTGGGAGTCGATCCCCTCGGTTACCGCCTGGACATTGAAGTCCACCAGCTTGGAGTCGGTGCCAATGGCCCGGTCGATGGCGTTGCAGACCGCGTCCACGGGGCCGTTGCCGGTGCAGGCGTCGGTGATGGACTCGCCGTCTGGGCCGATGAGTTTGACGGTGGCGGTGGGGATGCCCTGGTCGCCGCCGGTGAACTGCACATGGTCCAAGGTGTAGCTGATTGGCTCGGTGGACGTCCGCTTCTCCTCGTCCATTAGAATCTCCAAGTCGCGGTCGGTGACCTCACGTTTCTTGTCGGCCAGGTCTTTGAAGGACTCGAATACCTTGGCCAAGTCTTCTCTGGAGAGGGTGTAGCCCAAGTCTTCCAACCGGGACTGCAATCCGGCCCGGCCGCTGAGCTTGCCCAGCACCAGAGTGTTGCCAGGAACGCCCACGCGCTCCGGCTGCATCACTTCGTAGGTGGAGCGATTCTTCAGCACGCCGTCTTGGTGGATTCCCGATGCGTGTCTGAAAGCATTCTCTCCGACGATGGCCTTGTTGGACTGGACGGCCATGCCGGTGATGCGGCTGACCATCCGGCTGGCGCCGTAGATCTGGGTGGTGTCTGCGTTAATCTCGATCCCGAAGTGGTCCTTGCGGGTGTCCAAACCCATGATGATCTCTTCGATGGAGGCATTGCCGGCCCGTTCGCCGATGCCGTTGATGCAGCCCTCCACCTGGCGGGCGCCGAACTCCACAGCGATCAGGCTGTTGGCCACGGCCAAGCCCAGGTCGTTGTGACAATGGACGCTAAGTGTGACGTTTTCTATGCCCTTAACATTGGCCTGTACGTCTTTGAGCAGTTGACCGAAGCCGGTGGCTGATGGGATGGCGTAGCCAACGGTGTCGGCGATATTTATGGTGGTGGCGCCGACCTTGATGACCTCTTCCAGCATGTGGAACAGGTACTCCGGGTTGGTCCGCGTTGCGTCCATGGGCGAGAATTCGACATCGTCGCAGTAGCCCTTGGCCCGCTCAACGCTCGTTACGGCCATCTCCAGGACATCTTCGCGATTCTTGCGCAGTTGGTGCATCTGGTGAATCTCCGATGATGAGAGGAACACGTGGATGCGGGGCCGCTTCGAGTGTTCCACGGCCTTGGCGGCTTGGTCCACGTCGTTGGCAACGGCTCGGGCCAGGGAGGCGATGATGGGACCTTCGACCTCTTTTGCGATGGCGGACACCGCCTCAAAATCGCCGGGTGAGCTGGCGGCGAACCCGGCTTCGATGATGTCCACTTGCATCTTTTGTAGTTGGCGGGCGATCTCCATCTTCTCGATGCCAGTCATGCCGATGCCGGCCGACTGCTCGCCGTCGCGGAGGGTTGTGTCTAAGAGCAATACTCTTTCTTTAGCCATTTCTATTACCTATTCCCTTTCTGTTTTGAAATTTGGGCTGCCGTTGCCGCTAACTGCGGCCTTCAGAAAGGATCGCCAGGGCCACGTAGTCAACCGCCGCCAGTCCTGCCAGGACCAGCGGGCGATGATTGACTACACTCAACGCCTCCAAGATCGTCATGATATTGCTCCGTTCTGCCGAATATTCCGGTCTTTTAATAAGACGAGGGATTGCTTGATTATTTGGGGTCCATCCAGGGCATCATGGCGCGAAGTTCTTTGCCGATGTCCTCGATCTGACTGTGTTGGGCCGCTTCCCTAAGGGGCGTGAACCGCGGGCGGCCTTCGTCGTTCTCGGCGATCCACTCCTTGGCGAAAGTGCCGTCCTGGATCTCTTTCAAGACCTGGCGCATATTTTCGCGAACGTGCTCGTCGATGATCCGTGGGCCGCGGGTCAAGTCGCCGTACTCAGCGGTGTCGCTGACAGAATAGCGCATGTAGTTGAACCCGCCCTGGTACATCAGGTCGACGATCATCTTCAGTTCGTGCAGGCACTCGAAAAATGCAATCTCCTGGGGATAACCGCCCTCTACCAATGTGTCGAAGGCTGCCTTGACCAGTGCAGTCACGCCACCACAGAGGATAGTTTGCTCGCCGAAAAGGTCGCTCTCAGTCTCATCTTTGATGGTGGTCATGAGCACGCCGGCGCCGGTGCTGCCGACACCCTTGGCGTAGGCCAAGCCGATGTCTTTGGCGTTTCCGGTGGCGTCTTGATGCACCGCCAAAAGGCTGGGCACCCCAACGCCCTCGGTGAATAATTCGCGCATCCGGTGTCCGGGGGCCTTAGGGGCAACCATCATCACGTCGATGGTTTCCGGAAGCACGATCTCTTTGTAGTGGATGCTGAAGCCGTGGGCCACCATGAAGGCGCTGCCCGGCCTAAGGTTCGGCTCGATCTGGTCGCGGTAGATCCGGCCTTGGATGTGGTCGGGAATGACCATCATCAGGACGTCGGCCTCTCTGGCTACCTGGGGTACATCTGCCACCCGCAGGCCTGCGGCTTCTGCCACAGCCCGGCTCTTGCTCTCTGGGTAGAGTCCAACAACCACATCTTGGCCGTTGTCTTTGAGGTTGAGGGCATGGGCGTGGCCCTGGCTGCCGTAACCAACCATGCCGATTGTCTTGCCCTCAAGAAATTTTATGTCTGCATCCTTGTCGTAATAAACGTCTACCATGTTTGTTTCATCCCTCCCTGTTATTCGTCTTATTGTACTGAATCTTTAAGAGTGGCTGACGCCGTTGGCCTGTCCTGAATGGTCACCGTTCCCGTTGGACATACCGTTGGCTTGACCCCGCACCATGGCCACCAGCCCGGTCCGCAGCATCTCGAGGATGCCGAAGGGCGTCAGCAGGTTTTGCAGGGCGTTGATCTTGTCCGATTCTCCGGTGATTTCGATGACCATCGAATCGCTGCCGACGTCGATGATGTTGGCCCGGAATAAGTTCACGATCTGGATGATCTCGCCACGGGTCATCTGGTTGGTGTTGACCTTGACCAAGGCTAATTCACGGGTGACGATGGGTTCGCTGGTGATGTCTGCCACCTCTATTACGTCAATCAATTTGTCCATTTGCTTGACCACTTGGCCCACAGTGTATTCATCGCCGTTGACTACGAAAGTCATTCGGGATAGGCCAGGTTGCTCACTGTTGCCCACGGCCAGGCTGGCGATGTTGAATCCCCTGCGGCGGAACATACTGGCAACCTTGGTCAGAACGCCCGGTTTGTCTTCCACCAGGGCGACCAAAGTATGTTGTTCGGTTTGGTTAGCTTGGGTCATCAGGCAATCTCTTCGAACGCCGGTTCTTCCAGCATCTCTTTGACCGATTGCCCGTTGGGGATGAACGGGAAGAGTCCCTCGTCTTCCTTCACGATGAAATCGACGATGACCGGCCCGGCGGTCTCCATAGCCTGCTGGACTGCATCGACAACCTCTTCCTGTTTGGTGACGCGGATACCTCGGATGCCGTAGGCATCGGCAATCTTAACGAAGTCGGGATTTGCCGAGTACTCGCTGGCCACATAATCCTTCTCGAAGAAGAGTTCCTGCAGTTGATGGACCAGGCCAAGGGAGTTGTTGTTCAAGATCGCGAATTTGACTTCGGCGTGGTTCTCCACGGCGGTGGCGATGTCGCACATGGTCATCTGAAATCCCCCGTCGCCGCAGACCGACCAAACGGTGGTATCGGGACGCCCTATTTGTGCGCCTAGCGCGGCGGGGACCTCGAATCCCATGGTGCCCAGGCCGCCCGAAGTAATAAAGGTGTTGGGCTCGCTGAACTTGCAGTGCTGCGCGGCCCACATCTGGTGCATGCCCACGCCGGTGACCACGATGCCCCGGCCCTGGGTGACCTCAGTCAACCGTTTGAGCACATACTGGGGCAAGAGTTCATCGGACTTCCTGACGAGATGCGACGGGTGCTCGACCTTCAGTTGGTCGATGCGCCGGCGCCAGTCGATATGGACGTTGGGCTCGATTTTGGGCAGCAATTGACCCAGGACCGCCTTCAGGTCGCCGACCACGCCCACGGTGGTCTTGATGTTTTTATCGACTTCTGAAGCGTCGATGTCTATATGGACGAACTTGGCATTGGGAGCGAAAGCCGATATCCGGCCGGTCACCCGGTCGTCGAACCGCATACCCAAGCCGATGATCAAGTCGGCCTCGTCAATGGCCAAGTTGTTGTAAGCCATCCCGTGCATGCCTGACATGCCAAGGTTCAGTTCGTGGTCGGATGGTATGGCGCTGATGCCCAACAACGTGGTTATCACCGGGATCTGGGCCTTCTCCGCCAGTTCGGTCATCAGCCCGTAGGCGTGTGAAATCAGCACACCGTGGCCCGACATGATCAGTGGCTTCTGGGCCTTATTGATCAGTTCGGCTGCGGCGGCGACCTGGTCATCCGGCGCCTCGCCCGGGATTTTGTAGCCGGGCAGCTTGGTTTCGGTGGGCCACATAAATTCCGTCTTCTCGCCCAGCAATACGTCCCTGGGAATGTCCACCAAAACGGGGCCGGGGCGCCCGGTGCGGGCGATGTGGAACGCGTCATGGATGGCCTGGGCCACATCTTTAACGTCCATGACCAGCATGTTGTGTTTAGTTATCGGCAGGGTCACGCCGGTAACGTCTGTTTCCTGGAATGCGTCGGTGCCGATGGCGGGCCTTGGCACTTGTCCGGTGATCGCCACCAGGGGGACCGAGTCCATCTGGGCGGAGGCGATGCCGGTAACCAGGTTGGTGGCGCCGGGGCCAGACGTGGCGATACAGACGCCGACCTTGCCGGTGGCGCGGGCGTAGCCGTCAGCGGCCATGACGGCGGCCTGCTCGTGGCGCACCAAGATGTGGCGGATGGCCGGGTAGCTGGAGAGGGCCCCATATAAAGGAAGCACTGCTCCGCCGGGCAGTCCAAAGCACACATCGGCGCCCTCTCTCAGAAGGCTTTCGCAGACTATTTCAGCGCCGGTTAGTTCCATATTGTTCGCCTTAGGTCCACCTAGAAAATTCCAATAAAAAAGCCCATCCCACTGGAAGGGACGGGCTTATGTTTCCCGTGGTACCACCCTTCTTCTGGCCGGCGTCCATTACTCCACTGGCCACTCGAAGACTTTATATCGGTGTCAACCGCCGCGCCTTACTGGTATTTCAGGCGGGCCGCTCCCGGGCGAGTTCGGGACCCTACTGCCACCGGATTTACACCAAACACCGGCTCTCTCAGGCAGGGTATCCTTACTACTCCCGTTCCTAGCGGATTTCGTAATATTTTAACCTAAGAATCGTATCAGTGGGGTAGGGGCTTGTCAAACAGACATAATGCGGAGACTAAACGTAGACTTCCCACCTTTGGACTCCCCTCTCGCCCAATGATAGAATATCCCCACTAAATCCGTAAATCGTAACGAGTTATTTCCCCTTGCCTGAACGTATCTTTGTGGCTGTTGCTTGGCCCTATGCCAACGGTCCACTTCACCTCGGTCATATCGCCGGCTGCTACCTTAGCGCAGACATATTCGCCCGTTACCATCGCATGAAGGGCAACGATGTCCTGATGGTCTCCGGCAGCGACACCCACGGCACTCCCATCACCATCCGGGCTGACCAGGAAGGCATCACCCCCCAGGAAGTCGTCGAGCGTTACCACGCCATGTTCCTGGAGTCCTGGCAGAAACTGGGCATTACCTTCGACCTGTTCACCACCACCAATACCGAGAACCACGAGAAAGTGGTCCACGACGTATTTAAGTCGCTGCACGACAAGGGCTACATCTATACCGACAACATGCTGCTGGCCTACTGCGCCCAGTGCGACCGCTACCTGCCCGACCGCTATGTGGAAGGCACCTGCCCCCACTGCGGACACACCCGCGCCAGGGGCGACCAATGTGATAGCTGCGGCCAGACCCTTGACCCCCAAGAACTGATCGATCCCCGCTGCGCCATCTGCGGGGCGACGCCCGAGTTCCGCGAATCGGAGCACTTCTTCCTGAAGTTGTCGGCCTTCGAGAAACCCCTCTTGGAGTGGGTGGAGAAGCAGGACCACTGGCGTAACAACGTCAAGAACTTCACCCGCCAGTTTCTCCGTGACGGTCTCAAAGATCGGGCAATCTCCCGGGACCTCTCTTGGGGAGTGCCCCTGCCGTTGGACGGCTATGACTCCAAACGCATCTACGTCTGGTTCGAGGCGGTCATCGGCTACCTGTCGGCGGCCGTCGAGTGGGCCGATCAGCACGGCGGAAGCTGGGAAGACTTCTGGAAAAACCCCGCCACCAAGAGCTACTACTTCATCGGCAAGGACAACATCCCCTTCCACAGCATCATCTGGCCGGCGATCATCATGGCCTACGACAAAGGCCTGAACCTGCCCTACGACGTTCCCGCCAACGAGTTCCTGAGTCTGGAGAACCGGAAATTCTCCACCAGCCAGAACTGGGCCGTCTGGTTGCCCGACTACCTTGAGAGATACGACCCCGATCCCCTGCGGTACCTGCTGTCGATCAACATGCCCGAGTCGGGAGACTCAGATTTCTCCTGGTCCGAGTTCGTCCGTCGCAACAACGAAGAATTGGTGGCGACCTACGGTAACCTGGTCAACCGGGTTCTCTCATTCACCTACCGGAACTTCGACGGCAAGGTCCCCGGCATCCAGTCGCTGGATGAGGTCGACGAAGGCTTGCTGCGCGCCGCCCGGGAGACCATGGAATCAGTGGACGAAAGTCTCTATAACTGCCGATTCAAGGCGGCCGTGACCCAGGCATTCGGTCTGGCCCAGGAAGCCAACCGCTACCTGGACACCAAGGCCCCTTGGAAGTCCATCAAAGAAGACCGGGACCAAGCGGGCGCCAGCCTGACCGTGGCCATGCAGGCGATCAACTGCCTGAAGACCATCCTCTATCCCTTCATGCCCTTCAGCTCCCAGAAAGTCCACGAATTTCTGGGATTCGACGGCCCCATCGAAGAAGGCGCTTGGGACTTCGATACCATCGTTGGGGGCATCAAGGCCGGCGCAGACCTGCGTCAGCCCTCGCCGCTGTATACTAAGCTGGATTCCGAATTGATCGAAGAAGAGGTCCAGAAACTTGGTATCGGGGCCTCCGAAGAATAATATGCTCCACGGCCTAGACGAACGCACAGCATCCATCTACTCTCCGGTCCGAGACGGGCTGGCCAGAGTAGATGACAGACTTCGCAGCCTGGCGGAAACGGAGACTTCTCCAGTCCAACCGCTGCTGCAATACGTGACCGACGGCGGCGGCAAACGGGTTCGTCCGGCCATAACTTTGTTGGCAGCCCAGTTTCACCCCCACGACGAGGAACGTCCCATCATCATGGCCAGCGCCGTGGAACTTCTGCACCTGGCCACCCTGATCCATGACGACACAGTGGACAACTCGCCACTGCGCCGCGGCCGGGCGACCGTCAGCAACACCTGGAGCCCCCATGTGGCAGTGCTCTTCGGCGACTATGTCTTCGCCACCTCGGCCACCTTTGTCTGCGACACCAACAACATTCGGGTGATCCGCCGGTTTTCCGAGACGATCATGGAACTGGCTAGCGGGCAGTTGATGGAGTATTACACATCCTTCGACGCCTCTCAGGCCAGGGATATATACCAAGACCGCATCTACCGCAAGACGGCGTCGCTGTTCTGCACCGCCAGCGAGTCGGGCGCCGTTCTGGGTGAAGCGCCCGAGAACGAGGTCGAAGCATTGCGCGACTACGGCTACAACATCGGCATGGCGTTCCAAGTGCGCGACGACCTGCTGGATTTCCAAGGCGACCCGTCGAACCTGGGAAAGCCAGTGGGCAGCGATCTGCTGAACGGCGTACTGACCCTGCCTACGATCATGCTGATGGAGCGTTATCCCAACGACGACCTGGTCCAATCGCTGTTCCAAGACCGGGAAAATGATACCAAGCTGAAGAAGGTTGTCGAAGTGATCAACGACTCGACAATCCTCCCCGACTGTGAGCAGGTGGTCCAAGATTACAGCCACAAGGCCTGCCAGACCCTCCAGAACCTCCCAGACTGCCCCTCCAAACAATCTTTGCTAGACTTGGCCGACTACATCACAGCCCGGCGCCGCTAAGCACCGCCGGGTTTGCTGGGGTTGGCTACGCGATCATACTTACTTTCGTTTCGTGTTATTTGGGTCTGGATTTGCGTTAAGAAGGAGCCCAGCATGAAGGTAAAGGCCGCGGTCCTGTACGAATTGGGCGGGCGGTTGGAAGTCGAAGACATCGAGTTGGCAGATCCCAAAGGGAACGAAGTCCTGGTGAAAGTGTCTGCCGCCGGTGTTTGCCACAGCGACATCTCGGTGATTGATGGTGTAATTCTGTTCCCTCTGCCAGCTGTTTTGGGCCACGAAGGCTCAGGCGTGGTTGAGAGCGTCGGTCCAGGCGTTGACCATCTTCCCTACCGACCTTCCCAGACCACTGCCCCCCCAATTATCGTCATCTTCGCCTTGATGTCTTTCAACTCGCCAGAATTTGTCGAAACTGGATCTCTGTCCACCAAAACGAGGTCGGCCAGTTTTCTTGGCGTTATCGAACCTTTGTCCGGGACTGTGCCCTCAAGTTCCGCGCCCGATAGCGTATACATTCGCAGGGCCGTTTCGATGCTGACCGTGCCCGCACCGGGAAGTTGCCGGCCTTCGTAGTGCAGACGGGTGACGGCGCTGTGGATGGCGGGCCACGGATCGGGACTAATGACCGGAGCATCCGACCCTAAGGCAATCTTAATTCCGGCAGATTCTATCGTACCTATGGGATACAGATGAGGCTGCATCGAGGCTTCGACGTTCTCGCGGTAGCTTGGTCCGTTCCAGTGAATAAAACCTGGTTGAGTGGCCACCGCGGCGCCGCTGCGGTGTACGGAATCCAGAACGTCCGGAGGACATTCGGAGCAGTGCTCGATGCGGTGGGGAGGGACTCCCGCGGGCAAAGGCGGCAGATCCGCGATCACCTGGGCTGCGGCAGCCACCGCTTCTTGCTCGACGCAGTGGATGGCGACGGGAAAGCCGGACCGGCAGGCATCCAAGGCAATCTCTTGAAGTTCTTTCAGGCTGGGGTGGAGCGCGCCGGTGGTCATGGTCAGCATGATCTTGACGTGGCCGAGACGCAGTTGGTGGTCTCCTGAACCCCAGACTAACCCATCAGAGATCAAGTCCGCTCGGCGTCCAGCGCCGGCCATCATCGTGATTCTCGATCGCAGAGTCTCGGAATCGGCTAAGTCCCGAAAAGCCTGCCAACGCTCCAGCCCGTTCTCCGGTCCGGCGTCTTGGACTGAAGTGATGCCGAAGCTCAGCAGCAGCCGGTTGGCCGCCGTAACACCCTGCCGAATCCTGTTCCGGCTCCGCCTCATGTCCACCCTTTCCGATAGGAAAGCAGACATCTCAAGTAGCACCCCGGTGGGTTCACTGTTGGCGTCCCTATCGATCACACCCTCAACGGGGTCCGGCGTTTCGGCGTTGATGCCCGCCATCTGCAGTCCCACACTGTTCA
>VFHF01000125.1 GCA_009392095.1 SAR202 cluster bacterium | reverse complement strand
TCGGGGCGGGCGTTCAGCGCACAGCGCAGCGAAAGTTGGCTATCTTGGATGCAGACGACTGCCGAGAGGACCTTCACTGCTCTCCCCTTAGTAGGTTGGCTAGGATTACCAGGAGGGGGGAGAAACAGGGTGGCCAACGTTCATTGAAACGTTGGTGCCTGCGCTTTCGCTGGGACGACGGGTATGCCGACGATGTTGAAACAAGCAATAACCGGTTAGGAGCGGCCGCATGACAATGGAAAAACTAACGTCGGTCCATCCCGGCGAGATTCTCTTGGAAGACTTCATCAAACAATTGGGTGTCAGCCAATACCGGCTGTGCAAGGACATCAGCGTGCAACCGCGGCGCATCAATCAGATTGTCCGTGGCGAGCGGTCCATCACCGCCGAAACAGCGCTCCGTCTGTCCCGTTACTTCGGGACCTCGGACCGGTCCTGGCTGAACCTACAGAGCCGCTACGACATTGAGACGGAGAAAGACTGGCTGGGAGACCGATTGGTTTCTTAGGTTAATGAATTCGCTGCTGCCGAGGCAGAGGAGTAGCCGTCAACGCTGGATTCTACATAGTGCAGGATTATTCGGCGCCTCCCCCCTGGCACCCTGAGGGTAGCGAGGGATCTCATTGCTCTGGTTGAACGTGAATTCCTTGTGGAACGAGATTCTTCGTCGGTCCTCTCCTCAGAATGGAAGCTTCGATAGGTGGCTAGGTCCAAAATGGGAACGCAAAAAAGGAAGGGCGGACTTAGTCCGCCCTTCCTTTTACTAGCAACGTTAGCGACCGGAGGTATCTAGCGTACGCAGTACTTAATCCTCTTGGCCAGGGGTTATGGGGACTAGGCCGGGAATCCACCATTTTTCCCAGGTCTCGTCGATCTTGTCCTGGAATTTCTTGATGTCTTCCGGCAGGAAGTGGGCGAACCGGCCCTGGCGCAGGAGGTAGTCCTCAACCGGCTTCCGCTTGCGAATCCCCTTGGCGATGGCGCGGCTGGGGCCGTTGAGAATCAACTCGTTGTCGATAATCTCGTATTGAATCCACAGGCCGGTCTCGATGGCCAGCATCCCCAACTCGTGTGAGTACTTGGGGTCATAGTCCCAGCCTTTGGGGCAGGGGTCGATGCAGTGGATGAAAGTCGGCCCGCCGGAGGTCAGGGCGCGGCGCACCTTGTTGTTGAAGTCCAACCCATAGGAAGCGCAGGCCGTGGCCACGTACTTCATGTCCGGATGTCCGACTGCTAACATCGGCGCCATATTCTTCTTCCAACGGGTGTTCATGTTCCGGATCTCTGTGCCCGGAGGGCTGAACGTGGTGTTGGCTCCCCAGGGGGTGCTGCCCGACGCTTGAATGTCGGTGTTGGCGTACGACTCATTGTCGTAGCAGATGATCAGGAGGTTGTACTCATCGTGCTGCAGAGCCGCAGACAAGGCTGAAAGCCCCATGTCCACTCCGCCGCCATCGCCGCAAAAGGCGATGACGTTGATGGGTTCTTCCTGCATCTTGCCCTTGCGCATCATGGAACTCAGACCCGCGGCCGTTCCGGTGGCGGCCGAGCCTGCCGACCCTAATTGGGTGTGCATCCATGGCACGACCCACGGGGTGCTGTAGTAGGTGGTGTTGGCCACGTACATGCAGCCGGTGCTGCCTAGTACGATGGTCCGCTGTCCGGCGGCCTTGATCATCAGCCGCATCACCAGGGCCGATTCGCAGCCCTGGCAGGTCCGGTGACCAGAGGAGTAGAACTCTTCCACCGGGATATTCTTAACTCCCTTAATCTGGGGAAGGTCTTGCAAAGTAGCCATTTTGATTACTCCCTTACCGCGACCCAGGTGGTCTCTTGCTCAATTTTACCAGTATCGACGGCTTTTTGGGTGGTTTCTACCATTTGATCTATATCATGAACCATAACTTCCCGTCCGCCAAGGCCCGCGATGAAGTTCAACATCATGGGCCGATCGTCCAGGTTGTAAAGGGTTGAACGCAACTCGTGGAACAAGACACCGCCGAAAGACGGCGAGCCGTAGGAATAGTCGCGGTCGATGACCGCCACGCCCTTCGCCTTGCCCAGGACTTCCTGAATCTCTGCAGCCGGGAACGGCCTGAAGAATTTTATGCGCAGGAACCCGACCTTTTTGCCAGCCTCCCGCATGCGGCGAACGGCCACCCTGGTCGGCATGGCAAGTGTGCCCATCCCCACCAGAATGATCTCTGCGTCATCGCACATATACTCTTCGATGAATGGGCTGGGGTCACCGCGCCCAAATATCTCCCGGAACTCATCGTAGGCTTCTTTTATCACTCCGGATGTCCGGCGCATGGCCTCGTCGGTCTGCTTCCGGATCTCCATCAGCCAGTCCTCGTTCACTTGAGGGGCCACGGTGATGGGGTTGTCTGGGTGCAACTGCAGCGTGCCACGCTGGTAGCTGGGCAGGAATTTGTCCACCTGCTCTTGGGACGGCACTTGTACGATGGCCTGTGAGTGGGTCAAGAACGAGCCGTCGCAACTCAGGGCGAAGGGCAGCAGGACCCTGGGGTCTTCTGCCACCTTCCATGCGATCAGCGCCATGTCCAACGCCTCTTGGGCTGTGGCTACCCAGTAGAGGTGCCAGCCCAGGTCACGGACGGCCATTGCGTCATTGTGCTCAACGCCGAAGGCACCGGGATCGTCTAGCGCGCGGTTCCCTACCATGGCTACCACTGGCATCCGAAGCCCGGCGGTGACGGTGATGGCTTCAAAGGCGTAGAACCAGCCCACTCCGCTGGATCCGGTGAAGGTCCGGGCGCCCACTGCTGAGGCGTGTTTCACGATCTCGAACTGGGAGTGTTCGCTCTCGGCAACTATGAAATCGAAGTCGAATTTGCCGTCGGCCTTGAGACGGGATACGTATTGCATCACCGTGTCGTAGGGCCGGATTGGATATGCGGTGATCACATCGACGTCGGCGAGTGCGCAGGCAATGCCGATTGCCTCACTGCCGCTGATCAGTTCCTCTGTGGATTCAGCATAGGGTTTCGACTGTACTGTTGCCATTAGGCTTCCTCCGTCGCAGTGATCTCTTCGTCGTAGCCGCCAACGTGGTGGAAACCATGGGTCCGAGTCTCGGTTTTCGTTTGATCCACTAGGACAGTCATCCATTTGTTATAGCCGTCTTTGTCGGCCGTCCAAGCGTCCCATTGGCTGTTGTTGTCGTTGAATTCTGCCTCGCTCACCATGGTCACGCAGTCGGGCACCGGACAGACGGCTTCGCAGACCCCGCAACCGCAGCACGATTCCATGTTAGCGTCATACAGACCGTCTGGAGTAACGTCGAAACAGGTGTCAGGACACTGCAGCCAGCAGAGTGTGCATTTGATGCAGGTGTCGAAGTTGATGACCGGGCGCATAGACCGGACGCTCCACTTCTTAAAGACTTCGCTCCGGCCGGGCTGGTAGCCTTCGTCGCCGCCCCTAAAGCCGGTGCCTTCGGGAATACCGCGGATGACCAGGCCTTCTTCCATGGTCTTCCAGCCGGGCATGTCAAAGCTGAACGGGGTCTCGGAATTGCCCTCGCCTGGCTCGACGAGCCGGGTGGTTGTCCGGTCGTGGGCGCGCTGGACCGAGGCAACCTTGGTGCTGTTGTCCGTCTGTTCCTGGACAGACTCCAACATAGCCTTGAGGCTCACCAACTCAGGGCAGACCTTGCAAAGCGTTCCCAAGATTCGCATGTCGGTGTGGTCGTCTTTGTAAACCCAGAGACCGGAGAAACTCACGGTGCTGGGGATGATTGCCAGGTCGTAAGGAGTGTCTTTCTGGTGGATGTCTTCGATCAAGGAATCAGCGTCCTGGCGGGAGGTCACGATCAAAGTTCCGTCAGACTTAGTCAGTTCGTTTATGGGTTGAAGACCATACCAGGCCCAGGACTCGATTCCTTTGCACATGGAATCGTCAACGTTGATGGTGACATCCACGGCTTTTGCCTCGTAGACGGCCAGGCTTTCCTCAAGTTCCAGGGCTGTGTCACAAACGATCGCGAATTGCTTGGCTGGGATGCCATTTCTTTCGGGGGAGTCGCTGTATCGCCCAAAGGCGGTGCCAATCTTGCCGTCCTTACGAGCGGCGAATACGATCTGTCGGACGATGTTCCGGGCCAGTGTCCGCTGGAATATGCCCCGGTACACCACCTCCACGGCTAGAGTAGCCATAGGTTTCCTCCTTAGCTAGCTGATATTCGGTGTCTCTTTTATTTATTAATTGCTGGTGACCGCATCTGGATAAACCGCGGACGGCTCCACTGCGGTCAGATGATGTTCCATTGCCGACCGGGCGCCCATGTGGTCTCCGGCCCGGACCATATCCAAGATATGGCGATGAGAGTCTAATGACCTCTGGGACCGGCCTGGTTGCTGCAAAGTTTGGTCGCGGGATTGACGCAATACGTCTTCAACCGCGCTAACCACTTTGACCAATGCGGTGTTGTGGGTGGCGGTGGCCAAGGCGAAATGGAACTCCGTGTCGGCATCTACACCGGTCTCGCCCTCCATAATCTGGCGTTGTTGTTCAACCAAGATAGATGAAAGCCGCTCTACGTCCTCTGGGGTGGCCCGTTGCGCCGCCAAAGCGGCTAGTTGGGGCTCTAAGAGGTGTCGAACTTCAAAAATGTCATGGAGCTGGGCCTCAAGGGCGTCCAATCCAACGCCCAAAGATGACGTCATCAAAGTGGTAACGGCGTCCAGACTCTGGGTGTTTACGAACGTCCCGGAACCGTGTTTGCTGACAACCAGTCCCTGTAGCTCCAAGGTCCTGATGGCTTCTCTCACCGAACTGCGGCTGACCTTTAGTTGCTCGGCCAAGACCCGCTCAGACGGTAGCTTAACTCCATGTTCCAGAGACCCATCTTGGATCAAAGCGTGAAACTGCTCGACGATAGACTCGTGGAGCCGCTGACCTTGGAAATTGCGCAATCCAGCTTGCATAGGTTTAGCCGTTGTCCTGCCCGGTATGGAGCTCGAAGAAAGTGGTCTGACCAATTATCGTTTTGCAGGAGATTATACACTCCCGCCAGGCGTTGTCAAGGCGTGAATCGCTGGCGGAACTCGCTCGGTTATCGGCCGTTGTTTGGTTGACAATAACTGAGAACTGGTCGGTCTGATTCTATGGCCCAACCTGATGCCTGGGAGTATAATCGCCTCGTGGCAACCGGCCCTGTAATCTAGGTTATGAACGGGTCGATTCAAGGGGTAATTTCAAGGAAGGCTCAATTTGCAAGATGTGATAGTGGTGGGCGCTGGCCCGGCGGGCAATAACACCGCCCTTTCTTTAGCTTCCATGGGTCACGGCGTTACCGTCATAGATTCCCGGGAGAGCATCGGCGATAAACTTTGCACCGGTCTGGTTGGTGAAGAATGTTTTCGACGCTACCCCATAGACCCTAGGCTGGTCCATAGAGAGCTCGATTCGGCTAGCGTGATCGCCCCT
>VFHF01000124.1 GCA_009392095.1 SAR202 cluster bacterium | reverse complement strand
GCGGGGATAACCAGTCTTCTCGATTTCATATATTACTCAGGAACCCCAACGGATTCGTACTTCGGACTAAATTCTAAGACCGTAGCAATTCTCCCTTCTCAGCTTCCCACTTTTGGAAAAGTGTACGGGTTTGCGTTTGCCTGGTAGAATTACCAGCGTTTAATGAAGTATTGCGTACTGACCAGCGTGATGACCAAGGGAAAAGGACGTGACTAATCATGGGTGCGGTACCCAGAAAAAAACTGACCAGAGCTAGGAAGGGACGCCGGATAGCCTCATATAGGCTTAGTCCGATTCATCCGTCTTTGTGCCCACGTTGCCAGACCGCCAAGAGGCCACATGTTGTGTGCCCTCAGTGTGGTTTCTACCGGGGACGCCAGGTCATAGAGGAGACGGTCTAGTTAGTCCCAGAGGCAGACACCTTCCTAGGAAGGGGAATGCTGCAGGACAGAGACCGTGTGGCACAGGCTCAAAACGCCTAGTTATGTACGCTAAGCACAGAAAAAGGGTAATAGTGGACTTGTTTTCGGGTTGTACTTTTTTAGGGCGAGCCCTAAAATCCGTAAGGTGTCAGAAACCGGCATGAGCCGGTGGAGGTAACTACGAGTACCGAAGAGGTAAACAAGCGAGCCTACGTTTTCCCAGGACAAGGATCACAAAGTGTAGGTATGGGGACAGAACTATTCGAGTCCTCCCGTGCTGCACGAGAAACTTTTGAAGAATCTGACGACAGTTTGGGATTCCCACTGTCACGTTTGATATTTGAAGGGCCTGCTCAGGACCTTCAGAACACCGCAAATTCCCAACCGGCGATCATGACGATGAGTGTTGCCGCTTGGCGGACCTGGCAGGAGATGCGGGGTTCGGAGGCAATGAACGCCAAGGCCGTCGCCGGCCATAGTTTGGGTGAGTACACTTCTCTTGTGGCGGCTGATGTCATCGATTTTTCCGATGCAGTCAAGCTGGTCCGCAGGCGCGGCGAACTGATGAACCAAGCTGCGGTCAACCGCCCTGGGGCGATGGCGGCCATCCTGGGACTGAATGAACTGGCCTTCGCCCAGATCTGCGACGAGACCGGTGTGGAACTGGCGAACATAAACACCGATGACCAAATCGTAATCAGTGGCGACAAGATCGCCGTGGCCCGGGCCATGGACCTGGCTTCAGCCCGCGGCGCTAAGAAGACGATACCTCTGCCCGTCAGCGGGGCATTCCACTCCTCGCTGATGTTTGAAGCAGCATCAGGTCTGGCCGATGCGGTCCAGGCCCTGAATTTCAAAGAACCTAAGATGCCAATAGTTGGCAATTGCGACTCCAGACTGTTGTCCACGTCGGATGAAATCCGCTCGGAGTTGGTGAATGGTCTCTGCCAGTGCGTCCAGTGGAAAGATTCCATCCGTCATCTCGTCGATTCTGGGGTAACCCAGTTTGTTGAGTTTGGCTCCGGCGGAGTGCTGGCAGGCCTAATAAAAAGAATCGACCGAGGGGTTAAAGTTTCAACCGTGTCAGATACGACTTCGATGCGGAAACTGGCCGAAGATGAAGCCTAGGCTGCTCGGTTTTAATCAGTGACCCATGATTAGGGTTAAATACATAGAACAAAGGCGACAATCGAGAACGGTGGCGCTGCAATCTTTATTTGCTGCTGATGTGCGGGGTATCTGGAATGACCCGCCGTTGGAATGGTTGGACGAGGAAGAAGAGCTGCCGCAAAGCACCATGGGCTTTGCCCAAGAGCTCCTAGGCGGCGTATCAAAGAGCCGCTCGGGACTGGACCACGTGATCACCCGCTACGCTCCAGCGTGGCCCGTGAGTCAATTGTCGGTGATAGACCGCAATATCCTGCGCATAGCCTTATTTGAACTGATATACACCCCTGGGACTCCCAGAAAGACGGCCATCAACGAGGCCGTGGAGTTGGCAAAAATCTTTGGCAGCGAAAGTTCGGTACGGTTCATCAACGGGGTCTTAGGATCCGCGATGTCTGGACTGGAGTCGGGAGAGATTGCCGCCATTGAGCCCGTGCCGGAAGGAAGATGATTCATTGACCACTGTATATGACAGAGTAAAAACCATCGTGGTCGACAAGTTGGGAGTCGAAGAGGGCGAAGTCACTGAGACCGCTTCCTTTATCGAGAACCTGAATGCCGACTCTCTAGACCTGGTCGAATTGATAATGGCGTTTGAAGAAGAGTTCTCCACTGGCGATGCTCAGTTGGAGATACCTGACGAGGACGCTGCCAATATTGCGACAGTGAGCGACGCTGTGACCTATCTTAAGGAGCACGGCGTCTCAGACTAAACGCGGGTTGGACGGTACCTGGCTGTGGGAAGTGGGGCGGCGGTGTTGTGAGCCAATGTTTTAAGAACACCACTTCGGGCCTCTTTTCCGGTCTTGTTTTCCCACCGCTGGATTTTTGCTATGTTGGGACACCTTGTCTTCAAGACTCAGGTTTATAGAGATGTACAAGGGAAAAATGTTAAATACCATGCCTATGAGAACAATTAATAAGCGTAGACCCTGAGTAAAAAAGTACTTGATTCAGGCGCATTTTCCCAACAGATTGGCTCAATGGTGCCATCGGAAACCCCGAATAAGGGCGGTCCACCCCAGTTGGCTAACCTAGTCAAACCGGGAGGTTGGAAACCATGACCACATCCAATGACAGGGCTTTCAACGAAGGGATGTCTAACGAAGAGAACCCGCCGGAATCAGGCCCAGATGCATCGAGGCCTAGTCCGATGAACACCCTTGAGCAGATCGCCCACTTGGTGAGAAATTGCACCGATTGCCCTTTGTCCGGAGGACGCAATAACGCTGTCCCCGGTGAAGGGAACCCCCAAGCGGAAGTGATGTTCATCGGCGAAGCCCCAGGGTTTCACGAAGACCGGCAAGGACGTCCATTCGTTGGGCCTGCCGGAAAATTGTTAGACGGGTTGTTGGGGTCTATCGGGACCAACCGGGAAGATGTTTTCATAGCCAACATGGTGAAATGCCGGCCCCCCGATAACCGCGACCCGGCCCCGGCGGAGATGGCCGCTTGCACCAAATACCTGGACCGGCAGATAGAGTTGGTAAACCCCAAACTTATCGTCACATTGGGCCGTTTCGCGTTCGGGCGTTACTTCCCCGGCGAAGGCATAACCAAGGCCCGGGGACAACTAAGAGAGAAAGACGGGCGAAAGATCTTTCCAGTGCTCCACCCAGCCGCGGTGTTGCGCCGGGAAGAGCTAAGGCCCACAATGATAGAAGACTTCAAAGCGATTTCGGAGATATTGGAAGGCAAAATAGAGGATGCCGGCATGGAGCCAGGCGTTACTGCGCCTGCAGCACCGCAACCAGCCCAGTTCTCCTTTATGGACGCCCCAGGCCAGGCAGCCGTTTCTACGGCTCCGGCTGAGACATCCTCCGTCAACGTAGAAGATGCACCACAGCCCGAGCAATTAACCCTTTTCTAGGAGCCGGCCGGGCAATCCGTATTTAGGAATAAGAACACGTTGACATCTCAGCTACGCATCATTCCCCTGGGGGGCCTGGGGGAAATAGGCAAAAACATGATGGCCCTGGAATACGAAGACGACATCATAATCGTCGATTGTGGGGTCCAATTCCCAGAGGAAGGAATGTTTGGGGTCGATCTGATCATCCCAGATATCTCCTACTTGAAGGAACGAGTCGATAAGGTCCGCGCCATCCTCATCACTCACGGTCACGAAGACCACATCGGGGCGTTGCCTTTCATCCTGCCGCAACTTCAGTGCCCGGTCTATGCGCCGCGCTTGGCCCACGGACTGATAACCGCCAAGTTGAAAGAACGGCGGGCGGCCCGCGACTCGGTGGTGAACCCCATCGACCCGGGCATTGTCTATCAGATCGGGGAGGCGTTCGAAGTGTCCTGGTTTCGGGTGTGTCATAGCATCCCGGATGCCATGGGTATCGCCATCGGGACCCCGCTGGGTACTGTGATCCACACCGGCGATTTCAAGATTGACCACACACCCGTGGACGGGCGAATCTTTGACCTGCCGTCCCTGTCGCACTACGGGGACGACGGCGTTTTGCTGCTGTGCTCCGACTCCACCTACGCAGAGGTTCCCGGATACACCACTTCAGAGCGGGTAGTCGGGGAAGCGTTGGACCGGGCCATTGGTGAGGCCGAAGGCCGGGTTTTGGTTGCCACATTCGCGTCGTTGGTTTCCAGGGTCCAGCAGGTAGTGGACGCCGCCGACAAACACGGCCGAAAAGTAAGCATAGTAGGCCGTAGCATGGTGGACACAGTGAAAGTGGCCACTGATCTGGGGTATCTAAAGGTGCCGGAGGGGACGTTGGTTCCCCTGGCCGAAACCAGAAAACTTGCGCCGGAGAAAGTGGTGCTGATGACCACCGGTAGCCAGGGAGAGCCGACCTCAGCCCTGGTCCGGATAGCCAAGCAGGAGCACCGCGACGTAAATATAATGGCCGGAGACACCGTGGTGATCTCGGCCACTCCCATCCCAGGCAACGAACTCCCAGTCAGTCATACGATCGACAATCTGCTTCGGCAAGGCGCCAAGGTGCTCTACGACCGCATCGCGACGGTCCATGTCCACGGGCATGCCAGCCAAGAGGAACTCAAGCTGGTGCTGCGCCTGGTGAGGCCGAAGTACTTCGTGCCTGTTCACGGTGAGTACCGCCACCTGACCGCCCATGCCCAACTCGCCTGGGACTTAGACGTGGCTAAAGACGGGATCTTCGTCATGGAAGACGGCGACGTGCTTGAATTGTCAGAAGACGGCGCCCGCATGGACGAGCGGGTTTCCGCCGGCCCCATCTTCGTAGACGGCCTTACCACCCGGGACATCCAGAGTCCGGTGTTAGGCGAGCGGAAGAGCCTGTCTAAGGACGGTGTGGTGGTGGTCATAGTGACCACGGATATAAGTAGCGGCAAGCTCGTTGGTGAGCCTGCAGCAGTGGCCAGCGGGTTCCTAGACGAATCGGAAACGGGCACTCTCTTTGAAGAACTGAGCGTGGCAGTAGCACAGGAACTGGCCAGCAATTGGTCTGGCACCAAGGAAAACAGCGAAAACGGCGGTTTAAAGACAAAAGTCAAAGAAACTGCCCGTAGCTTCATATCTGGCGCTGTTCGCCGTTCCCCTATGATAATTCCAGTGGTTTTGGAGGTTTAATCCAGCCACTCGCCGGATACCGGCCATAGTGACTGCCACTGGAGGGATATAGTGGCCAGTTCAGTTGGGCGTAAGCGGGATAATCCTGGTTCGCCATCGATAAATGATCTCATCCACGGAGCCCCCGGATCACTGGTAGATGCATTAGTCATTTTGGCTATTGGTCTATCGGTCGGCCTGTACTTCGGCTTCTCCAATGACGCACGTCAATGGGCCATAGAGGTGCTTGGCTACGGCTGGGTACCAGTGGGCCTGTTTGTTGCCGTGACCCTCGTTACACTCCGCTACAACCGGCACCTAGTCCGTGTCCATTGGCGCCGTTGGACCATCGCCACCGCATTGGCTGCCATGTCCATCGGTGTACTGTCCACCATTTTCCCGTCTGACGGCGCTCTGGAAGACGTCAGTCTGGGAGGCAAATGGGGTGGATACATAGGCGGGACACCTGCTGCGCTGGCCTACCTGAAGATCGCTGCCATCGCCCTCGTTGTTCCTCTGATTATCAGGCCTAAGCGGGCCGGTCTTGTCTACTGGAAATACAGCAGGAACGGCTTGCTCGCAATCCAGGTCGGACTGCTTTACCTCTACATCGTCATTCAAGAGTCGGCCCGATTCATAGACCGTAGAGTCCGTGTCTTGCGCTACGGGATGCATCGTAAGGCTTCGAGCAAAGACCTGTTCAAAATGTTGGTCATGGGTCCGTCCAAAGCCCCGGTCCGCACCCTGGCCTATCAAGGAGACCTAGAGACGACCATCGAACCGGACGTTCGCCCGG
>VFHF01000123.1 GCA_009392095.1 SAR202 cluster bacterium | reverse complement strand
GGCTAAAAGCCCGGACCATTCCAGTCAAAATGCTGAACGGCTAACACTTATTATTATCGTCTAGCAGGCGTCCGGTCAAGATGGTGTACTCGTCCCACATCATGGAGGCTATAGTGTCCCAACCCATGCCCTCGGCATGTTTCCGGGCCGCCGTGCCCATGCTTTGTTGCAGGCCGTCACTAGAGATGATCATCTCAACCGAATTGGCGAAGGCGTCTGGGCATCGCCATGGTTTTAGATATCCGGTGCGGCCATGCTGGATGATGGTGGAAAGCCCTCCAACTCTGGTCGCCACCACAGGGGTGCCACAGGCCATGGATTCCAGCGCAACCAGACCAAAGCTTTCGTAGTAAGAAGGAACCACGCAGACGTCGGCTGCGTTGTAATAAAGGGGCAGTTCTTTGTGGTCCACCTGACCAACGAAGTCTATCTGCCCTTCCAAGTCCCGTTCCTTAGCCAACAGCTTCACGCGGTCCATCTCACGGTCGCCGTTCACATCGGCGCCAACCACGATCACTCGGACTCCGTCTTCTGAGTCCATCTGAGCAGCGGTTTCCACCAGAAGGTCCAGACCTTTCAGAGGCTCAACTCGGCCGACATACAGGAGAATCTTTTCTCCGTTCAGCCCCAGGCGATCCCGAACCGCCTTCTGGTCCAAGGGTCGGAACACCGATAAATCGACTCCGCAGGGCACCAGCGATACCTTCGCCGCGTCCGCGCCGTAGAGGCGCGCCATGGCGTCTCGCTCATGGGGGCTGAAGGCAATGATCCGGTCAGCGGAAGCCATGACCTCGGCTTCGACCACGGGTCTTTCGGGCTGTTCGACTTCGCCGGCCCGAGACTGCATCTTGATCAGGCCCAAAGTATGGAAGGTCACCAGATGAGGAACGCCCATCGCTTGGGATAGCTCCCGTCCGACCCATGAGGATAGCCAATAGTGGGAGTGGATTACGTCGTATTCAAGTCCTTCTTCTTCTCTGAAAGCGTTCAGTTGTTTTAGGAACGCAGGGAGGTGGGCGTAGAGTTCTCCGACATGGGCTTCAGTGTCGCCCGCCGCGATATGGATAACCCGAACGTTCGGCCCGATAGTCTCGATGCGATTGACTACATCGGGATGTTCCCGGGTGAAGATGTCTATCTCCATCCCCATATTCCCTAGGGCCGAGGCCAATTGCCTTACATAGACGTTCATACCACCCGACTTCCCCTGCCCAGGGGCTGCCAGAGGACAGGCGTGGAGCGTGATAAATGCCGCTCTTTGCACGCTCAACTCTTAGTTACCATCATCTGATAAAGGCTCCTTTGTTGGCCACCCAGATGCGCTTTATAAGGCTCTGGGCCGCGCAAGAAGTCAAAATAAGCAAGGCCCCGGTCTATGGCGTCCTTTAGGCTCATCGCATTGAGCAACAGGCCCACACTGTAGTAGCCATATTCGGGGTCGTAACCGCTATTGTATAACAGGCGGGAGCCCCCGTAGTCAAAACAAAGGCAAGTTGCCACGGCAGAACCGTCCATTTCCAGAAAAAACAATTGGAGTTGTCCCATCTCAGCCATGCGCTGGGTGATGTTGTGGAAGAACCGCTCCCTTTCGGGGGTCATGAACTCGTCTTTGTCGGTGCGGCTCAAGCGCATCAGCGATATGAACTCACCCAGTCGTACACCGACCTCAGCGGGGTCCGTTACGCTGTACCATTTCCAGTCGGTCTGGGAGTCCATCCTGCGCAGTTTGCGGCGCAGTTCGTGGCGGTCTTTCTTGCTCAGAAGGGCCAGGTATTCGTCCCAGGTGCCCGGCAGATCTATGCCTGAGGTTACGTCTTCTTGTTCGATCTCCACTTTATAGCCACGGCTGCGGGCAATTTCCGGGAAAACCCCCAGGGTTGGCGAGCTTTCTCTTAGAGAATCCAGGCGCAGCGTTTGAACGCCCTGGTCCTCAAGACATTCCAAGAGGGTTTGGTAGAAGCCCTCTTCGTGTCCAGGCCTGATTGGAAAATCGTTGTAGTCGAAGGTGTCCTGGCTGCCCATGAACGAGACGGTGTCGCCCGACTTGGCCAGCGAGGCGATGGCGGCCATCCCATTTCCTGTCCCGCCATCTGGAATCGAGTAGGCGAACCCGCACATGGTCCGGCCGTCGCCAAAGGTGTCCCACCATACTTTTTGCCATTGGGGAGTCAGAAACAATGTATTGGCTGGGCTGTCATGGAGCACTGATTCCCATTCGGATTCTATCTCTTGGAACGATGTGATCGGTGTGTTTGGCACTATTTACCTTTCGTTTACCTGCTATGCATCAGAGCTAGGAGACCTTCCTGCCCCAACGAGTAGTTTTTGAATTCTCCGCGCACCGCGGATGTGAGCACTCTAGTGCCCGGTTTCTTAACACCACGCATGGCCATGCACAGGTGTTCCGCTTCCAATTCAACAACCACCCCATCCGGTTGGAGGACATTGAATATGGAGTCAGCCACCTCCGCAGTAAGCCTTTCTTGTACCTGAGGCCGGTGCGACGCCACTTCCAACGCCCTGGCCAATTTGCTGATTCCGGCAATCTTGCCGTTGGGCACGTAGCCCAGCCGGGCCTCTCCATAAAATGGAAGCAAATGATGCTCGCACACGGAATAGAAAACCAGGCCGCTCACGATCACTGGGTCGTGGCTCTCGGCTTCGAAAACAGCATCAATCGCATCGTCGGTGTTGATTCCGACACCGGAGAACAGACTCTCGTACATCCGTGCCACCCGGGCAGGGGTGTCTTGCAGCCCTTCACGGTCCGGGTCTTCGCCGATGGCAGCTAAAATCTCAGCCACTGCTTTCTTTATGCGCTGTTCTTGAACCGTCTTGGTTCCCCCTACTCGCCTATTCCTAGGGTAGCTTCCTCGATTGCTTCCATGGTCGCAGGTACTTCGACAGCCTGCACGCCTGCGCTACTAACGGCCAAGTCCGGGTCTTTCAAACCGTTACCGGTGCAGATACAGACAACCCGTTTATCGTGGAGGTCCAAACCCTGGCGGTGTAACTTCACTAGTCCGGCGAACGAGGCTGCGGAAGCTGGCTCGCAGAAAATACCCTCTTTACTGGCCAGCGCCCTGTAGGCGTCCAGTATCTCGTCGTCTGAGACTGCGTCAATCACCCCACCGGAGCCGTCTCTGGCATCGATCGCGCCTTGCCAGGTAGCCGGGTTGCCAATGCGTATTGCCGAGGCGATGGTCTGAGGCCTGGTCACGATCTCTCCTCTGACAATCGGCGCCGCCCCCTCAGCTTGGAAACCCATCATTCTGGGCAGTGTCTGGCTGCGGCCCAAGTCTTGGTACTCCCGAAAACCTTTCCAGTAGGCGGTGATATTACCGGCGTTGCCCACCGGTATGAAAAGCAGGTCCGGAGCGTCTCCGAGAGTGTCCACCAGCTCGAATGCAGCCGTCTTTTGGCCTTCGATTCGGTGGGGATTCACAGAATTTACCAGGGTAACATCGTTCTTCTCAGTAAATTCGCGGACCAGACCCAAGGCCGCATCGAAATTACCGTTGATCATGATGACCTTGGCGCCGTAGATCATGGCCTGCGCCAGTTTGCCCATGGCGACTTCGCCTTTGGGAATCAAGACGAAGGTGGGAATATCACAGTAGGCTCCGAATGCAGCCGCCGAGGCGCTGGTGTTGCCGGTGGAGGCGCACATGATCGCCCGTGTGCCGTCTTCCAAGGCCTTGGCGATGGCGACCACCATGCCCCGGTCCTTGAATGAGCCGGTGGGATTGCAACCCTCAAGCTTGAAATACAGTTCAGGGCAACCCAACTCACGGCCCAATCGGTTGGACTTGACCAGCGGAGTATCGCCTTCACCCATGGTAATCATGGGCGTAGCAGTGGTGATCGGGAGCAGGTCCCGGTAAGTATTTAGCACCCCAGCACCCATTGGGCTAAGCTAGTCTCCTATCTTGTCTGAATCGTTCTTGTGCAGGCATCATTCTTCAATTCTAATGACGTTGCTAACCCGCCGCACCTGGGAGAGTCCAGCCATGATTTGAAGGGCATCCTGCATGGACGCTCCTTTGGCTGGATGGGTGGTGATCACAATCTCCGCGCTCCCGGCCTCCGCATCGGTATCCCTCTGAAGAACTGCCGCGATGCTGATCTCCCCATCGCCCAACACCTGTGCGATCTGAGCCAACACCCCAGGATTGTCAGCCACGTCGAGGCGGATGTAATACCGTGCTTGAAGGTCTCCGATGGGCCGGACTGTTAACGCCGCTCCATTTCCAGGACCTGCCCATTCCTGTGAACCGGACGATCGTGACTGGCTGCCCATCTTGCGGACCACTTCAATCAAATCGCCGACAACTGCGCTCGTGGTCGGTTCGCTCCCTGCCCCCATACCATGGAACAGGACCTGTCCGCACAGGCTGCCGTCAACTTCCACGGCATTGTACACTCCATCAACCTTGGCAAGCATGTGTTCAGAGGGTACTAACGCCGGGTATACACGGAGTTGCACCGCTCCGTCGTCCAGGTTTGCGATGGCCAGGGATTTTATGGCGTAACCCAACTCTTGGGCGTAGCGGAAGTCTTGAGGTTCCAGCCTAGAGATGCCCTCGCAGTAAACATCAGCCGACTGGAACGGTTGTCGGTAGGCTAAAGAAGCCAGAATAGTCAATTTATAAGCTGCGTCGATGCCTTCAATGTCATTGATGGGGTCTGCTTCAGCATAGCCAAGACCCTGCGCCTCACTGAGGGCTTGATCGAAACTGGTGCGCTCGTTGGCCATGCGGGTCAGAATGTAGTTGGTGGTGCCGTTGATGATGCTGCGGATGGAGCGAATGTCATTGGCCGCCAATTCGTTCATCAAGCACCCCACGATGGGGATCCCGCCACCCACGCTGGCTTCGAATAATATGTTCGCGCCATTCTTCCGGGCCAAGGCTAGTAATTCCGGTCCCGATTTGGCCATCACTTCTTTGTTGGCCGTGACGATGTGCTTCCCGGCGGCGAGGGCCTGCTTGAGATGATTTTCTACCGGGTCGGTGCCGCCAATCACCTCCACCACGATATGAATCTCAGCGTCGGCCAAGATATCTTCCGCGTTGGTAGTCAGTAGACCAGATGGAAGATCGATATCCCTGGCGCGGGTGATGTCCCGGACCAACACTTTTTTCAAGTTCACATTGCGGCCTGTTGCCGCGGCGAGGGATGATGCTTTGCCCAGGATATAGGCAGCCACACCGGTACCCACAACGCCCAGGCCCATCAGGCCAACGTTGATCTCATCAGGAACTTCACCAGACATACCGCTTGACGATGCCATAAGCCCTACGGTCCTGGTCCTGGCAGAGGAACGCCGGAAATGAGATCTGGTACTGGGGTAGGCCGGTCGATTCGCGGCGCAGTAATGAACACCTGGTTCGTGACCCAATCGTACAATCTGCTGTTGAAGTTCATGCGCACGGTCCCTGCTGTGGTTCCGGCGACTAGCGCTTCGCGCTGCCACAATAAGACGTTTTCCTGAAGCAGTTTCTGGCCCATCGTGTTATTCAATTCACGGTCTTCTGCCGCCGCAAGGACTTTCAGAAGATAGTGGGCGTCGGCGGTGAAAATGGGCTCACTCACCAAACCGGGTTTCAGCGCTGCGATCTCGTCTTCTTCGTTGCCATACAGGTAGTCGTCAAGGTCGGGGAACGCGCCTTTTGGCACCCATCCTACATAACCATTTGGGTCTGCGAACTGGTTGGCGGAGTTCAATTCCTGGGCGACTCTAGTGAAATCTTCATTTGCGAGCCGTTGGGCCACGTCACCGATGAGGATTTCACCATCCATTGGAATCTGAATCCACTGGACCTCCACGTGAGGCTGGATGGGCTCGATTTCTTGCGCCAACAACAGCGCCAGGGCGCGCTGAGCAAGCCGCTCTTCGACGATTACCCTGAAATCGGCGTCAGAAAGGCCGGTGGCTGTCAGGTAGCCTCCATAACTGTTCCTGAACTCACTCTCTAACTGCCCTGGGTCGGTCTCTTCGCCCGGGTCGGCCGTGGGAAGAAACTGCCGCCTCAGCTCCTGCTCGATATCATCATCTTGAATTTGGATTCCCAAGACAGGTGACCGCTGGCGCAGAATTTCGGCATTAACAAGATTCTGAAGGTACTCGAATGGGACTCTGCTTAGGTTGACTTGCCCGCCCTGGTAACGGTTCACACCCTGTAGGACTCGGATGCGGGCAACCAAGTCGCCCATGGTGAACTCAACGTTTCTGACCGAGCCGGCCCAGACCCTCGGCGGTCTGTAAAACTCTTGGTAGTAACCTAGTAAGACCACGCCAATTATGGTGAGAATCAAGACAGAACCAATGCCGAGCCCAATCCTGCGTTGCCGCCGTTGAGTAATTACCTGAATGTCTTCCTGAGGAGCGCTAACTTCGCCCTGACTTCGCTTCTGGGCCCGCCTGTTACGGCGGCGTCCGCTTCTGCCAGCATTAGCAGCGCCGAGCCTGCCGAGCCAAGGAAATGGCATTGTCTAACCTCGACTTGCCCTGGGGTGGAGATGAAGAGGAAACCGGCGGCGTTACTTATGCCT
>VFHF01000122.1 GCA_009392095.1 SAR202 cluster bacterium | reverse complement strand
CGGCACCAGTCTCTGGGTGCCGGTTTTTTTGTTTACTGGTCCTCAGTGAATCTTAAGTATCAATGTCCAAGGTATTTACGATCTTGTCCTGGGGTTTGACAACTCCTTGTAAGTCCTGAGCGGGGCCCGGTGAGATGCCCTGGTTGTTCTCAGGCTTGATACTCGCGTCAGCGTTCGGATGTGAACCGTTCATCATCAATCCCATTTCCCCCCAAAGTACCCCAAGGAGCGTTTTTTCGTCTGGGAGGCCGTTCGTTAGGAATGTTGGAAGCCCTTCAACACTTTCCCAGTGTTGGATGAAGTCCGCGTTCATTAACTCGACGATTGAGCTTCTTACGCCCATCGACACTCCAATGTCGGGATATAGCTTCCAGCATTGGGCCTTTACCGCCGCTACCCACTCTTCGATAGTATGGCATTGGCCGCGGTCTTCTTCGAAGTGCCATTGGTACCAGGAGGTCATCATATCCGAATAAGTCGTTAGATCAGAAAGCGATGCTCCCACAACAGACATCTGGACCACAAATCGGTGGGTATCGTCTGGATGCCCTTCTACCGCTGCGAAACGCCTAGCGCCGCCGAGAGATCTGAGAACCTCGTCATGTACGGACGCTTCACTTACTCCTACGCCTGCTGCCGAATCTACGTGGCCTATACCGACCTCTCCTACTCTAAACATCTTCTGTTCCATCGCAGCAGCGCCCCTATACATCTCAACTAATGTTTGGGAGAGTTGAGAGTTGTGGCTCTGTTCCCTAGCTGAACCCGAAAGCATCGATAGGAATCCACTTTCGATAGAAACCGTGTCTTTGATTTTTTCCGCAATTGCCATCGCGAGCGTATCTTCTAAATGTTCGGTGGATACCCGGGTGGTACCGAATATCGCTGTTCCACGCAAGGCTTCTCGCACAGCTTCGGAGATGAGCTCGTATTCGAGAGGGGCCAAGTTGAATCTGTCCAAGACAAGGAGCGCGATATCTTGGGCCGACCCACCGGTTAGAAGATTTTTGGTCGCTGGATCTTCACTGTCAAAAGACCAGTTATCCGCATCTACTACCCTTTGGAACAGGCTGCCACCCAACCCTGCTCTGCGTCTGATTGCGTTAGAGGTTTCAATCCATGATGCCATGAACTCTTTTAGGTACTCATCGAGTTTTTTTATGACCTCGGCAGTGTGGTTCAAGGCGAGACAGTCTAGCCATTGGTCAGTTTCAGATCCCCATCGCTTGAGCCGCTTGTCCCTATCCGATCCTCCTTGTGCCAAATCGCTGAACGTATATTCTGTTACCGCCGGCAACTCACGGATGACCGCTCTAGGACCGAGAGAATCCCATTTGCGAATCTCAGGATCCTGGTGTGGGTACTGGATCAACGATTGTATATATATGAGTTCCAACTTGCGGTAAATCGTATCGATCAGCTCATTTCGCTTATGGCCTGCTATCGAGACGGCCCTATTCAATTCGTTCCGTATTTGATTATTAGCTTCCAGGATGACCCGGTCACTGATATTCCCTTCAGGACTTAATTGCTCAAGTATTAGTTGGATGCCTTTTTCACAATCAGAGAGGCTTTCATGTATGGCGGCATGGATTTGATCAAAAGCCACTCGTGATCCTATACCGGTTGGCTCTGCACTCAAGAAATCAAGGGGGTCAAGGACCGTAGGAAGAGATGCGGCCGATGCCTTGAAACTCAATCGCTTTTTTCCGAGACCGAAAATGTTCATGACTAGCCTTCGTAATAGCCTAATCCAGGCAAAATATATACCCATATCGTGATCTACCTAGCCTAACTAATGTACCCGCGATAACTGCGAAGTCTCGGGGTCAAATAAAATTTAAATCGGGAGGAGGGCGGTTACCGATTTGTTTATCTTAACAAGTCATTCCCTATCTTCTTGGTGGCCCCCACAAGTATTGAAGCCATTGTCGTGCTGTTAGGTCAAAAAACCCGTCTAACAATCCTACTTCCTTCGAACTGATAGACCCGAACCTTGCATCGATTCGGTTGTTAGCCTCCCGCATAGTCTCGTGGTAACGGGCCCACCAGTCTTGGCCGGTTCCGTATGCGTCTGCAACGAGGTCTCCGACTACACGTGCGACATGTGCCCGCTGAGCGATGACAGATTCTTTTGGTGACCTGTGGAGCAGTGCGATGTCAAAGTGAGGGCCCAGTGCGCGCACGCGCTTGTCGGGATAGACGGTAATCTCGAAAAAATCGTTTCCAGTATGGTGCCCATCACCAGCTGATATGCCTGTGGTGGCACGTAAGAATTGGGTCATAGAGTATGCATTCCGCAATTGTAGAGGGAAGCTGTTATCAGGATCCCTGGAGAGCCCGCGTTGGGGTACGAGGAGATGCAATACTGTACTGAAATTATAGGACGTGCCTCTTGCCTCAGCTAAGGCAGCGAGTATCACCGGCAGTGCGCCGATAGTACCGCCACCGAGGAATGCGAGCACATGGACCCTAAGATATGTTTTTCCCTCATAATACGGGCAAATATCGCTAATTATACTGTCTATATGGCCTCTTATACCGGCGTAATTGTAGCGGGCCGCTACCCCGGCGTTAGCCAGGAGCCCTAAGGCCCCCTCTCGAGACAGGCTAAGGTGCTTGAGTTCCGGCACACATTCTGTGATCCAAGGGCGATGATCTCTTAGGTTCGAGAAATGTGGGAGTTCTAGGGGTATGAACTGGGAACCTCGAGATACCTCGTCTCGTGTAGCTTCCCTAGTATCCAGGTACACGAATCCGAGTGAACTCTTATCCGACTGTGACCAGCCTACTGTGTTGTCCTCTAATTGCCTGGTTATCTGGCATGCCGTCGAGCCCAATCCAATCACCAGGGCGGGCGAAGCTACCCTCGGTGTCGTCCTTGCCATGGACATCCTGGAAAGAACCCCTGTCCGAATGTCTGATGTGACCATAAACTCTCCTGATAAACCGATCGAGGCGGGAAGAAAGGATATAATGAAATATTATGACAACTATGGGAACCTAGTTACCTGCGTGTCTACGGAAATCTCCATGTTATTCTACCTTATAGATGGAATACGATGCAATCATTCGCTTACGGGTCACATTATCTAATGTGAATCGTCATTCCGTTTTCCTCAAGACATATACTATTCATCAACTTAAATTGGAATTATGAGTTGCGACTTTCATTTAGTTAGTTCGTCGAGGGTGTATAGAAAGTAAGTTTAGTGGAACCTCAGGCATTTCTAGGTAGGGTCCTGGATGTGTGCAGGCCTAAAACAGGGTTAATGGTTACGATATCCAGCCACATAGCGACATCCGTAAACATTTCGAAGTATCCTAACGGATGAACTTCGCCGATACCCGAGTATCGACAGCATTAAAGCCGCGCCAAATAAATACATAGATTCGTACCGGAGGGTTTTGTTGATCTAGTTGTTTAACTGAGCACTGTAGAGTGGGTAAGCGTCTCCCTTAGTTAGATATCTCAGTGGCTTCATTGGTAAAAGATTTCACATTAAGGGTTTTGCTTGGCTCTATATGTAGACCATCCATTCTAATAAGTTATGGTCGGGATCTCGGGCATACATACTGACAGCGGTCAGTGAGCCTCTAGCACGAGCACCCTTTCGTGGGCCTGGGCCGCGAATAATTTCTACCCCGGCGTCGGCCAACATCTTCTGACACTCCTCTGGAGTCCCGTCCCAAACAAAACATATATCCGCGGAGCCGGGCAACGCTGTATCACCGCGGAGGCTAGCAGTAAAACCTTCTGGATGAACGTTTATCTTTGATTCCCCTACCTGAATAGAAAATATGTTAGCCTTGCCGTTGCGCCAATCCGCTTCGTCATTAATATCGAAGCCTAGCTTTTTATAGAACCCGATGAGCTTTTCCGCATTAGCGGTCGGCATTGCCAAGTGGTCTATGCCAATAGTACCCATGAGAAGCCTCCCTCAGATTACCTAACTGGCAGGTGAATCAGCCTGTTCGCCACAAATTCATCCTAGTCTTCCCAATAATATATAGGACTGATTCTACTGGCAAGGAATTCGGGTCAGCCGGATCGCTCCAGAGTTGGACTTCATGGTAATTTAGGGGCACTTATGGCATTAGCGTGGGAGCTTTCCATTAGACTGGAAACGAGAGGGAGTATGTTCGACCTGCTGATTAGAAACGGCCGAATTGTAGATGGTACAGGCCAGACCTGGTTCCGGGCCAGCTTGGGGATAATGGGAGATGTCGTAACCGTGCTCAAAGGCGACACCTCTGGAATCCTGGCTGGACGAATCATTGATGTAGAAGGATCAATGATATGCCCGGGATTCATCGATATGCACTCCCATTCGGAACTCAAGTTGATGACAGACCCCGCGCACGAGGCGAAAGTTAGGCAGGGCGTGACCACCGAGACTATCGGTATGGACGGACTATCTTACGCTCCGATCTCCAGCCAGAAACTGGAGCAACTGATCACATTTCTGGCTGCCATCAACGGGACTCCGCCACCAGACACCCGATGGAGTTCTGTTAAAGAATTCCTGGACCTTTTGGACGGGCGCGCCGCCTGCAACGTGGCATTCATGGTGCCCCACGCCGCCATCCGCATTGAGGCCATGGGCTGGGAAGACCGGGCGCCCACGCCGCCAGAACTGGACCGGATGAAAGAGTTGGCCCGGCAAGGGATGCGGGACGGTGCCTTTGGCTTCGCCACCGGTCTGACCTACCCACCCGGCGCCTACAGCGAAACCGACGAGCTGGCGGCCATTTCTGAGGCCATCGCAGACGTAGGTGGGTTCTACATGACCCACGCCCGGTATACCAAGGGAGACCAGTTGCTAGACCCGTTCCGCGAGGCGATAGAGATCGGACAGCGTAGCGGCATTCCGGTGCACATCTCCCACTTTCACAGCCCGGTGGACGGCATGGGCGAGCGGATGATTGGCTTGGTCGACGAAGGACGTAACGCCGGAGTTGACGTAACCTTCGACCAATACCCTTATGCCGCCGCCAGCACCATCCTCCATTCGCTGCTCCCCTACTGGGTGCATGCTGGAGGTCCGGCGGTACTGTTGGAACGGATCAAGGACCCGGCTGTCCGTGAGCAGATAAAAGACGCCGTGAACCCCATGTGGGGATCGACTTTGGACAACTACGTCTTCAGTCACATTGGCTCCGACAAAAATAAGGAATGGGAGGGCCGGTCCATGACGGATTTGGCCGATTTCCAGAGCAAGAAAATGGTGGACAGCATCTGCGACTTGTTGATCGAAGAGAACCTGGAAGTGGCCTTTGTGGCTCGGACCGGCAACCCGGAGAACATTCGCACCATCGTCCGCCATCCCGCCCACATGGTCGGTTCCGACGGCGTTTTGACCGGTGAGATGCCCAATCCCCGGACGTTCGGTACTTTCCCTTATGTGTTGGGCCAGTTCGCCCGGGAAGAGGGCCTGTTCCGCATGGAGGAAGCTGTCCGCAAGATGACTGCGCTACCCGCCCAACGGCTTGGCCTCCAGGACCGGGGCATCCTGCGGGACGGCATGAAGGCCGATGTGGTGGTCTTCAACCCGGACACTGTAGAGGCCAAAGCCACCTTCGAAGAGCCAAAGCAGTACCCAGTGGGCATCGACTACGTTATTGTTAACGGAAAGTTAGTAATCGACAACGGCACGCATACCGGAGCCCTACCGGGTCGAGCATTGAAGTCACAATAGGCCCGTAGACTTGTTGCCCCATCGTTTCATGAGGCATAATCCATAATCGACTGAAGCACTAAAACGCAGGCTGCTGACGGCTGATAGTTGACAGCCAAGAGGACACCGATGGACTTCGAACCCCAATACACCCCAGAGCAAGAAGAGTTCCGCCAGGAGGTCAAGGCTTGGATGAAGGAGAACATGCCCGAAGGCATCGTTCATCCGGCCGACCCCATAGACTTGACCGAGGAACAGTACCAGAAGCGGCGCGATTTTGGCCGCAGGCTCGGCGCCAAGGGCTGGCTCTGGGCTACCGCCGAGACCGAATATGGCGGCGGTGGACTGGACGTTGACCATGCGATAGTGCTGGAAGAGGAGGCGGGCGCCGCCGGCCTGACCATCCCTCCGTTCTACGACTCGGGCGGACGGCTCGGCGGAGCGTCCATCGTGGTCTGGGGCACTGACGAGCAGAAAACGTACTTTCTGCCTCCCATATTCAAGGGAGAGGTCCGTACCTGGCAGTTGCTCTCTGAGCCAGAGGCCGGGTCAGACCTGGCCAATGTCAAGAGCACGGCGGTCAAGGACGGCGACGATTACATAATCAATGGCCAGAAGGTCTTTGTTGGCAGCTCCTTGGGCTGCGACTACATGTGGACCCTCACCGTGACCGACACCGAAGCCAAGCGTCATGAGAACCTGGGATGGTTCATGATTCCCTCCGACCTGCCCGGCATCACGGTCCAGCCCATGGACCTGCTGATATCCGGAGGCGAGTCGGGCGCTGGCTCTGGGGTCAAGAACACCGTGTTCTTCGACAACGTTCGCGTCCCCGCTTTTAACCTCATCGGTGGGCATAATCAGGGCTGGAAGGTGGCCACGACTCACTTGGAACTTGAGCACGGCACCGGCGGGAGGATCTCCCGGAACGTGGTCGTTGACAAGCTGTTCGAATATTGCCGAACAAACGACCGCCGCGGCGAGCCCATATCCAAAGACCCGGATGCCCGCGAAAAATTGATCGATGTCTACATCGAGCAGGAGATTGTGCGGCTGCTCCAGCTTCGCAACTACTGGATGCGCCACAGCGGTGTGACCACAACCTACGAAGGCCCTCAGGCGTCCTACCTAAAAAAGACCCTGGGCCTGAAGATGTCAGGACATATATTGGACATCCTTGGACCGGCTGCATTGACATTCGACCCAGAATTGGGTGCGTCGGAAGGCCATATGGAAGCCCACTCCCGGGCCGGTATCATCGCCATCCATCCGGGTGGGACCACCGACATCCAGAAAGTAATCATGTCCCGCCGTATCGGAATCGGCCGCGAAGTTAGAGAGAAGGCCGGCGCTCTAGCTTAAATCCCAACGATCCGAAAAGCTGTAGCCTGACAGCTATTTTCCAGAGGAAAATAATGGACCTGTCCCTAACCCCCGAACAAGAGATGTTGAAAACAGCGGTGCGCCGCTTCGTGCAGCAGGAATACCCCAAAGAGACCTTGTTGCAGATCGCTTCGCCCACCGAGCCTTCTCCTGAGGAGCCCTGGCAGCAGTTGACCCAGACCGGCTGGCTTGGCATCCTGATCCCAACCGAGTACGGCGGCGAAGGAGGCTCCTTCACCGATGCCGGAGTGCTCTTCGAGGAACTGGGCCGAGGCCCGGTGCCAGGCCCCCACATCAGTTCCGTGGTTTTGGCGGCTCAGACTCTGCTCGAGGGGGGAACCGAAGACCAGAAGAAATCCTGGCTGCCCCGCATGGCCACCGGGGAGGTCCGGATGGTGCCCGCCATCACCGAAGCCGACTACGGCTGGCTGGAGGGAGACGTCCGGCTAAACGGCAAGGTTAGCGGCGACGGGCTCAGACTCAACGGGAAGAAAGCCTACGTGTACGACGGCGAGTCGGCCACCCACCTCCTCTGCGTCGCACGCTCCGAAGAGAGCAACGACGTTGGGCTGGTCATCGTCCCGGCCGACAGGCAGGGTATCAGCATCCGTCATCTTCCGGGGTTCGCCTGGAATTCGTCGGAGATCGCCTTCGAAAACGTATCGGCCGATCCGACTCAGGTGCTCGGCGGAGCATTCGCCGGGGGCTGGGACGCGCTTGAGCGCGCCGAGGCCAAAACGATTCCCGTGCTCTGCGCCTACCAGGTGGGCGGCAGCCAGGCCATCTACGAACTGTCGGTGGATTACAGCCGTACCCGCCACCAGTTCGGCACGCCCATCGGCCGGTTCCAGCGGGTGCAGGACCAGGTCATCAACCTGCTGAACGCTCTGGACGCCGCTCGTTGGACCGCCTACGAAGCGCTATGGAAGTTGGACATCGGACGGGACGCCTCTGACAGCGTTCATCTGGCCAAAGCCGTGGGCAGCGAGGGCTACTACGAGGCCTGCAATTTCGCTCACGAAGTCCATGCCGGTGTGGGAAGCATGACCGAGTACGGGCTGACCCTCCACACCACCGCATCCCGCACCCTCTACCACTATCTAGGCGACCCCAAGTTCCACCGCCGCAGATTGGCGGACGCGTTAGGGCTTTAGCCCACCGGCTCACCCAGGGACTGCCCCTGCCGCAATGCCAGGCGGACCACGGCCAATTCTTCCCAAGTGTAATCATCTCCGAGGGAATCCCGGACAGGGGTTAGGCGGGCTTCGCCCATCTCCTTGAAGGCCGCTTCAATCCGGCTGCGCCGGACGTCGGACGGCATCAGGTGGTCCAGGTCTATCTTGCCGCCTTCCTGCACGAATCGCTCTAGATGGCTGCGTATGGTTGTCTCGCTAATGCCCCTCTGCTCGGCCACTTCGTCCAAGGAACGGTTCTGAGAAATCAAATCGACGGTCTCACGGATGCTCATGCTGATGCCCCGGATCCGCTTCTTCGGCGCGTTTACCGGCACTTGCTCGACTGCAGCCGACTGCCCATTGGCCTGCATGTATTCGTTGATGACCTTTAAAAACCGCTCGCTCAAATCCCTGAGTTTGGCGTCGCCAACTCCGGAAATCCGGGAGAATGCAGCCTCGTTACGGGGCATGTGGAAGGCCATCTGCTGCAGAGACTTGTTTCCAAATATCTGGTATGCGGGGACCTCGCGGTCGGTGGCGATCTCCAACCGCAGCGCCGCCAGTTCGTCAAAGAGTCTGGTGTCGTATGCCGTCTCCCGGTCCGAGCCAGACGTCGCTTGCAGTACCGGCGCGGCCTGTTTGGGCCGCGTGAGGGTCAATTTCTCCCGATTGTTCAAGAACTTGCGGCCTTGGGCTGAGACCGCCAGTGTCGGATAGCCACTGCCCCGCTGGGCCAGTAGTCCATTGGTGACCAGTGAGCGCACCATCTCCTTCAATTCGTCCGCGTTGATACCCTTCGAGATACCAAACACGGGTAGCTCATGATGCCCCCTGGCGCGGACGGCCTTGTTGGCCGCTCCACGCAGTACATCCACCAGGTAGTTCACGCCGAACCGCTCGCCGGTGCGGATGGCCGCGGACAATATCTTCTGGGCGATCTCGGTGGCGTCGAATTCTTCCCGTGGCAGCAGGCAGATGTCGCACCCGCCGCAATCGGTCTTGGGCCAAGACTCGCCCAAGTACTCCATCAGGTAGGCCCGGCGGCAGGTCTGCAGGTCGCACAGGGCCAGGATCTGGTCCAGCTTGGTGTGGGCCTTGTCCCGTTCCTCGTCGTCTTCGATCTGGCTGATGAAATATTCCTGTTTGGAGCGGTCCCCATAGGAATAGAACAGCACACAATCGCTGGGCAGCCCGTCGCGGCCCGCGCGGCCCGTCTCCTGGTAGTAGCCCTCCACGGTCTTGGGCAGGTCGTAATGAACCACCAGACGCACGTCTGGTTTGTCGATACCCATGCCGAAGGCGATGGTCGCCACCACGATCTGGACTTGGTCTCGGATGAACTTCTCCTGGGTTTCCCGCCGTAGGTCCCGTTCCAGACCCGCATGGTAGGGCAGGGCGCTGAAACCCCGCTCCGTCAACTCCAGAGCCGTTTCTTCGGTGAGCTTCCGGGAGAACCGGTAGATGATGGCCGAACCGCCCTGGTGCTTCTCCAAAAGGTGCAGGAGCGAACCGAGGGGCTCGGTCTTGGGCTGGATGGTATAGGTCAGGTTGGGGCGGTTGAAACTGGAGATGAATATCTCCGGCTCAGCGAGACCGAGTTGATTGACGATGTCTTCCCGGACCGCCTTGGTGGCGGTGGCTGTCAGGGCGATGACCGGCACGCCGGGGAAGTCTTTCCGAAGTCCTTTCAGATTGCGGTAGTCGGGCCTAAAGTCGTGACCCCACTCGGAGATGCAGTGGGCCTCGTCGATGGCGATCAGGCTGACGTCCAGCGACTGCAAGAACCGCTGGAATCCGGGGAGGGCCAATCGCTCCGGGGCCACATAGAGAATCTTGATCTTGTCCTGCCGGGCCTGGTCTTGGACCAAAGACGCTTCTTCCTGAGCCAGTGTGCTGTTCAGCAGCCCGGCGGGGACTCCGTTGGCCCGGAGACCATCCACCTGGTCTTTCATCAAGGCGATAAGCGGAGAGACCACCAGCGTGAGGCCCTTTAACCGGAGGGCCGGGAGTTGGTAGCACAGCGATTTGCCGCCGCCAGTGGGCATCAGGACTAAGGTGTCGCGCTTGTCAAGCACCTTGGCGATGATCTCTTCTTGGAGGGGCAGGAACCGGTCGAAGCCGAAATATGCCTTCAGTTGTTCGAGCACGGCCCCATCCTAGCCAGGAGCGCTCTGGGCTTCAAGGCTATATTGTCAGCGTTTTGACCAGTTGTAACACTTGATTCAGGACTGATAGCAGGGATTTACCGCCCCTTCCAGACCGGCGTGCGTTTCTCGGCGAAGGCCAAGACGCCTTCTTTAGCGTCTTCGCTTTCCAGGACTTCGTTGCGCTTTTGACCGGCGAATTTCACCCGCTCTTCGATGCCCATCTCAGTGCCCTTGATGGAGGCCTCTTTGATGGCGGCGATGGGCAACGGGGCGTTGGCGATGATCTTTTGGGCCATCTCCTCGGCCTTGGGCATGACCTCTTCTGGCTCCACCACGTAGTTGACCAACATCAACTCCAAGGCTTTCTGGGCGTTCACGAAATCGCCGGTGAATAGGAACTCGAAGGCGATGTTCTTTGGCACGACTGCGGAAAGCAGGGCCGGTCCGCTGACCGAGGATATGCCGCGTTTGGCCTGAGGCCAGCCGAACTCGGCCTTGGAGGACGCGATCCGGATGTCGCTACCCAAGGCGATACCGCAGCCCTGGGCCAGGCAGATACCGTTTATTGCGGCGATGATGGGTTTGTAAATCTGGGACTGGACCACGTACAAGTCGCCAGTGCTCGGTCCCTCATTGGCGTGGCCGGCGGCCATGGCTACCAGGTCGTGTCCGGTGGAAAAGGCCCTTCCTGCGCCGGTGACGATGGCGCACCGGACCTCGGGGTTGTTCTTGACGTCTTGGAACGAGTCCCAGAGCTGCTGACGCATAGGCGGGTCGATGGCGTTCAGCTTCTCGGGCCGATTCAAGGTGATGTATGCAATGCTGTTTTTGATCTCGTAAATTACTTCTTTCTCTGCCAATTCAGCGCCTCCAAATTAGCTGTCAGCTGTCAGCTTTCAGCAATCATTCATCTTCATGGCCGGTTTGGCCGCTGACATTGTATCGCCCAGGGCAAGCGTATTAAAGCGCGGGCCTGACTGCTGCGGTCTCTGTTCTGACGACGGGCGTTGGCCGGGTTGCACTGCTGATAATCAGGGCGATCAGTGGATTTAGGGCCAGGATCATCCACCACGACGATATGTAACTCCCGGTGTTGTCATGGATGCAGCCAACCAAAGGCGCTCCGATGCCAGTGCTAATCAACATAACCGGCAGCACGATGCTCCGGGTACTGC
>VFHF01000121.1 GCA_009392095.1 SAR202 cluster bacterium | reverse complement strand
GAAAACCTTGTCTCTGATGTCTCTCCGAGCCTGACGGAAAACTGATGGAGACGACAGAGACAAGGGAGACAAGATTGGAACTGACTATAGGTTGGCGACCATAAAACTTCCTGCTGATATATTCGGTCATGAGGAAGGGATGGCCATGCAGCTATATCTGATACCGCATAGGACCGGAGATGAGCGGCTGCTTATACCCGGTTGGGCGGGCGAGTTGTCAGATCACGAAGTGGAGTTCATACAAGAACGTTTACGACTGTCACGGCGGTTGTCTCGGAAATGGGGAATCATTAACTGGGGCTATAGCGAACAAGGCATACGCCAAGTGGCTCTGCTAGGTATTACTGGGTGACGTGAGCGATGACAGTGGCCCTTAATTTCGAGGAATATACCCGTGGAGTTGAACGTAATCGAAATATTTTCGCATTGTGTAATTGATCGGGTAGAGTAAGGGGGAGACCGTTCTTCCCAGCTAGCTGCGATAAGTTCGGTGTCTTTACCCTACTCAGTTATTCTGATTATTTCGTGAGTGGGAGAATATGCCAAAGCCGGGTGATCGGCCTGATTCATTAAGTCATCTAGGTAGATCAGGTTAATTGCATTGATGCAATACGGGTACAGGTGATACAGGTCGCTATCCTTCCTTCCGAAATAGAGAATGCATCCTTACTCAGCCTGGAACTGTGGACGGTGATTTCTGGTATATCAGGGTTCGATGATTAGGAGTCTGACGCGAAGCCCTCATCTGCGGCTACGTGATGCATTGGCCTTGGCGTTGTATTCGGCCGTCTTGTCGGGGTGCCCCGCCTGTTCACCGGCCAGCATCACTAGTTGTCCTTGGCCGGCCACGGCGGAATACAAGGCGGCTTTCAAGTCCGCCAATTCTCTTTGGCGGCCGGCGAAATTCCAACCGGTCTGTCCTGATTGGGTCACGCCTTACCCGTCCTAAAGAGGATTGGATAGATTCTAAACCGGGATAGGAACACCCAGATGCTGGAAGAAAGGCGGTTGGAGACCAGTATGGATAAGGCGGAAGCATTGCGGGATGCCCGCCAACCAAAGTCAGGGGTGGCTAACCCACGTAGGGCTTGAGGTTTCCTGTGCGCAGGCCGGTTACCGGGTGGAATTCCTTGGAGTGGAGGGCTTTAAGGAACTCGGCTTCGGTGTTGACCTCATCGGTGAACTCGGTCAAAAACTTGCCCAGGCCGTGGGTTGAATGAGCATCGCTGCCACCAGTGACAGGCATCTTCAATAACTCAGCGACTTGCATGGCGAATTCGTTCTCCCGGTCGACAGTACCGCCGTTGGCCACCTCGATTGCGTCGGCCAGTTTGAACACGGGGTGATCCAGGGCATCCTCAGGAGTTTCGGGTAGGGGGTCGGGGATGGACTGATAGATGAGGGCGCGGCCGCGGTTGCCGTTGCCGCTTAGAACGCCACGGAAGGGATGGGCGGTGACCACGAACCCGCCGGCTGCCGTAGCGGCCTTGCGCAGTTCAGCGGCTTTGTTATACCCCGCCTGGTAGCGGTCCAGCCCGAAGGCCAGCATGTGGCCGTAGTCGGTCTCCACCTCCATGGCGCGGATCAATACGACTTTGTGTAGGCTGGCGAACTTCTTGAATTCGTGACGGTCCCAAGGGCCGGAATGCTCGGTGAGGCAGAGGCCGCGCAGGCCTAAACGGTCTGCTTCCAGGATCAGGTCTTCCGGCGTTAGGCTGCTGTCGCTGCTGCCTTTGGTCGTGTGGATGTGGAGGTCAAATAATCGGGCCATCGTTAGCGGTCAGCTCTCAGCGGTCAGCAGTCAGCCAGCCGCGCGTGGAGTCCTCGTAGTCTAGCCAGGATTACGGATTTCGTCAACGGGAAACGCGTGGCTGTTCTTGGCTACTTCCGATTGAAAGATGTCGCTTTGGCCAGTTCGGGAAACTGCTCTATCGGCAGCACCTCTCCCGTTTCTTCGAAATGGGTTACCAGTTCTCGTATAGCATCAGGAACCGGTCTGGTGGATTCAGTCGCCGTATCGTAGCCCACATAGACCGTCTCTATGGAAGTGAGCAGCCGGTCGCTGCCCTCGGCGTAGATCTCCAAGTTAAGCGTGAGGCTGGTGTTGCCGATATTGGACACCCGGACGTGTAGCTCGATGATCTCATCCACTTTGGCCGGTGCTTTGAACTCTTGGGTGCTCTTGACCACGACGAAGTCGAAGTAACCGCTCTGAGGGATGATATAGATGGCGAAGCCCAGGTTGCGGTAGTACTCGGCCTGCCCGATCTCCAGGTAATCCAGATAGGCGCCGTTGTAGACGATGCCCTGTCCGTCGCATTCCATCCAGCGGACTCTGATCTTGGTCATGAATCTGAAATCGGATTTGGCCATGGTGGTTGGAGTTCTACTCCGCTATTTCTGGGGGCTGATAGCCCAATGATTTTAGGTACTTCAAGTCTGCTTGGTTAAGGTCGGCTGTCGCCAACAGGTCTGGCCGGCGTCCCAGGGTGCGCTGGAGCGACTGCTCCCTCCGCCATTTTTCGATGTTGGCGTGGTGGCCCGACAGTAGGATCTCGGGAGCCGCCATGCCGCTGAATTCGGCTGGCCGGGTGTACAGCGGGTGTTGGAGCAGGCCAGAAGTGATGGAGTCCTCGGCCACGTTCTCAGGCGAGCCGATCACCCCCGGCACCAGGCGGGACATGGCGTCGATCAGTGCCATGGCCGGTAGCTCCCCGCCGGTCAGGACAAAATCTCCCAGGCTGATCTCCCTGGTAGCCAGAAAATCTGGCACCCGGTTGTCGATGCCCGCGTAATGGGCGCAGATCATGGCCACTGCCGGCGCCAGAGACAACTCTTTGACCACCTGTTGGGTCAGCATCTCGCCCTGGGGAGTGAACAAGATGATAGGTATCTCAGCCCGGTTCGCCTCAGAATACCCCGACAACGCCGCCTTGGTGGCTTCGAATACCGGCTCGGGTTTCATGATCATGCCGTGGCCGCCGCCGAACTGGTAGTCGTCGGCCGTGTTGTGCGGGTCATGGGAGTAGTCGCGAATGTCGGTGACATCGACCGACACCAGGCCCCGTTGCAAGGCCAGGGCCAGCATGCTGTATTCCAGGTGGCCGCGAAAGGCGTCCGGGAACAGGGTCAGGACATGAAAACGCATCTGTCAATGATACAAGAAAACTTGTTGACGCCGATGCGTTTTCGATCGCCAACGGTTAACTATTAATCACCAACAGCCTGCGGTTCTCCGACGGGCAGGTTGTTGATGTAGGCGATGCCGCCCTTCATGACCATCTTGATGCCGTCCTTGTTCCGGATGGCGTTGATGTCCTTCAATGGGTCTCCATCCACCACCAAGAAATCGGCGTACAGTCCCGGCTTCACGGTACCAAAATTCTTCTCTTGGCCGACACACTCAGCCGCCCAGCCGGTGGCGGTCTGGATGGCCTGCATGTTGGTGAGGCCACGCTCGACCATCAATTCGATCTCCCGGGCGTTGTCGCCGTGGACGAATCCGCCGGCGTCGGTCCCTGCGGAAACTTTCACTCCGGCACTAACAGCCATGTGCAGGCTCTCTTGATGAATCTGCATCAACTGCTTGGTCCGTTCGATGATATGGGGTGCGCTAATCGTGGAGTGGAACTCGTAGACTTCGAATGTGGGCGTGAAAAAGACATTTTTGTCGGCCATCATTTTGGCTAGGTCAGGGTCTTCGGCCAGGTAACAGGCGTGTTCTACTGAGCCGACTCCAGCCTCGATGCACATGCGTAGTCCAGGGCCGCCGACTGCATGGCACATTGTGTATTTCTCTTGTGACCGGGCCTCATCTACCAAGGCCTTAACTTCGTCAGGGCCGAAGGCGATGTCCTTAGGTCCGTGCCCAGAGCGGGAACTGGCTCCTCCGGTGGTGGCGAACTTGATCACGTCGGCTCCCACGCGCACCAATTCTCGGACCAAGGCCCGAATGTCATTAGGCCCGTTGGCAACGCCGTCAGGGTGCATTGGGTCGCTGTTGAAAGTGCTCCGATGGCCGGATGCGGCAACCCGGTCGCCGATACCACCGGTTGGGGAGACGATGGCCACGGAGGTCAGCAGTCTGGGGCCGTTGATCAGCCCCTGATCTACGGCAAGTTTGAACCCGGCGTCCAGGCCACCGGCGTCGCGGATGCAGGTGTAGCCGGCTGCCAGAGATTCTTCTATCGCCTTGGCGGTCTTCAGGTGGTGCAAGGAGGCCGGGTCTTCAATCTCCCACCTGCTGATCAAGCTGTAGTTCTTGTGGGCCAGATGGTCGTGGGTGTCGATCAGGCCGGGAAGCAGAGTAAGGCCGCTGAGTTCAATCTCTTCCGTGCCTGGGGGAAGCTGGACGGCTGCTCTTGGGCCTACCTCTTTGATCCGTTCGCCATCTATCAATACGGCCGAGTCTTGCAGAACCGGTCCGCCGGTACCGTCAATTAGGTTGGCTCCGAGTAACGCTTTCATGGCCTGCCTCGTTGAGATTTTGAGTGGAGTGCGGGTGAGCCGCAGCTTGGGCAGATGCTAGTCGGGGGTTGAGGTGGTGTCAAGCGTTGCGGTCGATCTAATCGAGTCCCGAGTTTGAATCAGTTTTCCCTCAATCCGGCTATCACATCAAAGCCAGTGCTTGGGGAGCGTTGGCTATAATCAATCAGGAACGGAAAAGTTACCCGTTGTGTGGATGGGCGGATGAGACGTAGCCTACTGGTAAAAACCCTCGCCCTTGCGTCGTTGGCATTGATGGCGTTGGTCATTGGCTGTGGGTCGGACACAGCCATGATTACTTTCGTCTCTGAAGTGGACGGCGACGCCGAGATTTTCGTGATTGACCCCGACTCCGGCATCTCCACTCCTTTAACCGACAACCGGAGCTCGGACCGAAACCCCATTTGGTCTCCAGACGGCAAACTGGTTGCTTACGTCTCCGACGAATCAGGCGATCTAGAGATAAACCTAGTTGACCGTAATGGGAAACTCGTTGAACGTTTGACCAATATACCCGGCGACGATGAAGCGCCCCTTTGGTCTCCTAACGGCGAAGATTTGGCATTCATCTCCCACCAAGACGGCAACGCCGAAGTGTATCTGTTGCCCATGGATAGCGGCAAAGCCATACGTATCACGGCCAAGGATCCAGACGACATGCTTGGCGATTGGTCTCCTGATGGCGTTTGGCTCGCCTTTTCGCGGCGCGGGCCTTCCGAGGAGCGTGGGTTGTGGCTACGCAACCCCGACGGCGTGAACCTGGTCCATCTGACAGAAGAGAACGACTTCGACCCCCGCTGGTCTCCCGATGGGAAGCACATCGTATTTGTCCGCGTAACGGATGGTAATTCAGACCTGTATCTGGCCAGCCGACTGAAAGACGGCACCTGGCAGGACGATGTTCAACTGACCCGTCTGACTCAACACGAGGAAGATGACCTGGGCGCCGCCTGGTCTCCTGACAGTAATACAATTGCTTTTGTGTCTTTCCGCGACGGCAACGGTGAGATATACATAATGGAAGAGGACGGCTCCCGGCAGTTACGATTGACCACCAACGAGGCCGACGACCTTGAACCGGTCTGGTCCCCCAACGGCGGCCGGATGGTCTTCGTTTCCCATCTTTACGGTCCCGGCGAGATATTCATCATGGACGACGACGGCGGTAACCAACGCCGGTTAACTACCAACGGCGCCGAGGACCATTCTCCTGACTGGTAGGTCCGCACAGCGGGCGTGTTCAACCGATGCTTGGTGGCAAACAAGTTCGAGTGCTACACTTTCCGGGCCGAATGGAGGCTGAACAAGGCGGGAAGAACAGCATGGAATATGCCGATGTAGCGCCGATCATGGGTAGGCTCTGGTCGCCCCTGGCGGCGGTCACCAGCCATTGGCAGGGCAGGGACAATGTGCAGATCGCGGTGGCCATCGCCGCCGCATCCATAGTCCCAGAACGTCCAAGGGTGGTTGTTCAACTCTACAAAACCAACCTCAGTCACGATATGGTGCTGTCTAGCGGCGCGTTTGCCCTGAATTTCCTGAGGCCGGATCAACTGGATCTCATCGGAGATTTCGGCTTGGTATCGGGCCGCGAAAGGGACAAATTGGCAGGTGTTGGGACTAAAGCCGGTTCGTCTGGCTCCCATTTGTTGACCGACTGCTTCGGGTACCTGGACTGCCGGGTGATCAACGCCATGGACGGCGGAGATATGACCTGTTTCCTGGCCGATGTATTGGATGGCAAGACGTTGGCACAAGGCGACCCGCTCTGGTGGCGCGACGCTCGGCGGGAACTACCTCGGGAATGGCTGGACCGCTGGGAGGCCAAACAGTCGTCCGAGATAACAACATCTCGAGCCACAATGGGCAAGATTAGCCACACTCCCTGGCAGCCTAAATAAGAGGAAACACTTAGTTCCTTCTCCAGCGCACGAGAGAAGGTTAGGATGAGAGTATCCCTCAAACATGGAAGAAATCCGTCCACACATAGAAAAGATTCACGTCACTCCCCACAAAACCGTCCTGGCGGTTTCGGGGGCCGGCACCCAAGCCGTGGCCTGGTTATTGGGCGTGGCCGGCGCCTCCCGAACGATTCTGGAGGCCCTGGTGCCCTATGGCCGCGAATCCATGAACGCATTCTTGGGATTCGAGCCGGAGCAATCGGCGTCGGCCCAGACCGCCAAGGACATGGCCAAGGCCGCCTTTCGCAAAGCCAAGGTCCAGCTAGAGGACGACTCGCCTCCGGTGGGATTGGCATGCGCCGCCACCATCGCCACCGACCGCCCGAAACGCGGCGAACACCGGGCGTACGTCTCGGCTTGGGACCAACAGGGCAACACTCTGTACTCATTGAATCTCCACAAGGGCCTGCGAGACCGGGCGGGCGAAGAAGAACTGGTCAGCCGCCTTTTGGTCTATGCACTGATGCTGCTTTCAGGTTTGGATTCCGACTTGGAGCTTAAGCTGACTCCCGGAGACAACCTCGAAATTGAACGAACCGAACACCCCGCTCCATTGGAACAACTAGTATTAGGAGACGCGGCTTGGGTCGTAGTTCGCGCCGGAAAGATGATTGTGGAAGGTGAGGTTCCAGGCACGTTGCTTCCGGGCTCGTTTAGCCCTCTACATCAGGGCCACCACGGCCTCGCTCAGATCGCCGCGAATATTTCGGGTTCCGAAGTAGGATTCGAACTGTCGGTAACCAACGTGGACAAACCGGATCTGGAAGAATCAGAGATTCTGAAAAGGTTGGCCCAATTCACGGCCGGAGAGACGGCCGTATTGACCAGGGCCGAGACATTCTTCAAGAAGGCCAGGCTGTTCCCAGGGCGAACTTTTGTTGTGGGGTGGGACACCGCTATTCGGTTGGTGGCCCAGCGTTATTACGGCGACGACCGGGATGCCATGATGATGGCTCTGGCGGAGATGTTAGCCGCTGGGGTCAGGTTTCTCGTGGCCGGGCGGGAAGACCAAGGAGCATACAAAACCCTTAGCGACGTTCCCATTCCTGAAGGATTGGAGGGGCTGTTTCAGGGTATTCCGGAAAGACAGTTTCGGGAAGACATCTCTTCAACCCAACTCAGGGCGATGGGAGGCAACTGATTTTTGTCCTGTCCAGGCAGCGAATTTCGTTGACACTGTTCGCCCGCCGATGGTATATTTCGGGCGCAAATCGAGTCTAAGTTAACCAACTCACCGACCCCCCATCTGTACTGCGGCGGTCTGTATTTCCCCGACGATGAATCTCGAAACATTTAGCGCTGAACTGTTCACTCAGAACTGGACCGCGGTGGCATTGTCCGCGGTAGTTGCGGCTATGGCTATCGGCGGGATGTTCTCCGCCTCCCGGTTCCTCTCGGCCCGGCGCTATTCAGAGGCCAAACTAACCACCTACGAATGTGGTATTCCTCCTACGCCCTATACCTGGTCCAACATCAACGTCAGGTTCTATATCTTCGCCATTCTGTTCCTGATCTTCGATGTTGAGGCGGTCTTCCTTTTTCCATGGGCCGTTATCTTCATGCAGGAGAAGGTGAATCAGGCCAATGTGCTTCCCTTCTACGCCATGATGATGTTCTTGGGTGTGCTCTTTTTCGCCATCATTTACGCCTGGAAGAAAGGAGTGTTGGAATGGCAGAAATAATCGTGGGACCGGGCAACCAGCCTGGTCCTAGTTTGTATGATCAGGCCATGGGCGGAAAGCTGCCCGGGATCATCACCGCCTCAACCGACCAACTGTTTGCCATGGCCAGAAAGTCATCGCTCTGGACACTATCCTTCGGCTTGGCTTGCTGCGCTATTGAGATGATGTCCACTTATATGGCCCACTATGACTTCGACCGCTTTGGCGTGGTCACCTGGCCTTCGCCCCGACAGGCTGACGTGATGATCGTATCGGGCACAGTGGTCAAAAAGATGGCCGACCCCATCCGCCTGCTATACGACCAGATGCCCGAACCCAAGTGGGTGATAGCCATGGGTAGCTGCGCCACCAACGGCGGGCCTTATTACCGGTCTTACTCCGTAGTCATGGGTGTGGATCACATCGTTCCCGTTGACGTCTATGTTCCAGGCTGTCCACCGCGCCCAGAAGCCTTGTTGTACGGCATCATTAAGCTTCAAGAAAAAATAATGCGGGACGCCGGAAAATAGTGGCAGGTAGCGGAGAGAATCAAGAAGCTGCTTCTGAGCCTGTTGACTCTCCCGAGTCCGCTGCTACTTCAAAACCTGCAGGTCATGGCGAAGAAGAGCCTGTTGTAGACCCACTGGCGAACCTGACCTCGTCGGGAATCGCGCTACTTGACGTTTCTCTGGATGTTCTCAAGGATTTCTTCCCCGAGGGAGGCGCATTGGACGACATCCCCCAGGTAAGCATCAGTAAAGAACACACGCTCGAGGCCTGCCGTCTGATCAAAGAAGACCCGCGGACCGCAACCGAGATGCTACTCTGCTTGGCTTGTGTCGACTACTCGGAATATTTTCAGATGGTCTACATACTGCAGTCCTTGAAACCAGAACGCACGCTTGTTTTGCGGACCACCGTCCCCTATTTGGACACCACTGTGCCATCCGTCACATCCGTTTGGCGGGCGGCCGATTGGTACGAACGGGAAGCCCATGACTTGTTTGGAGTTAGCTTTGACGGCCATCCTGACATGTCACCCCTGCTCCTTTATGAGGGTTTCGAGGGGTTTCCAGGGCGCAAGGAATTTCCTTTCAATGAATACCAGGAGTTTTAAAAGAATATGGAGACGGTGCTCCTGACAGCCCAGATCAACACGGAAGATGACAGATACGTTGTCCGATTAGACGACCTCGGTTTGGTAAGCGAAGGCGAGACCCTCGAAGCTGCCCAAGAGGAACTGATTCAAATCGTCCGAGCCTGGATCGAGTCCCACGACGGTACCGACACTCTTAGCAGCGTTCTGGCCGACGCCGGTTATCCTGGCGTTGATGAAGAGACCGAACTGCAACTGGAATTTGCCGAGGCGGCATTATCTTCGGACGGAGAATGACTTTGGCGAAAAAATCGAAATCAGCCAAACAAACACCCTTCGACCGGGTGGTCTACCGGATCGAAGTGACTCCGGTCGGCGCCGGATATGAAGCGCTATGTCCCGAGCTGCTGATTACCGGGTTTGGTGACACGGTTGAGGAAGCGAAAAACATGCTCCGGCGCCAGGTGTCGGAATACCTGGAAGACTGCGAAAAACTGGAAGTGCTCGAAGAGACCGTGATCGAAGCCGGGTTCTATTTCAACGATGAGGTTTGGATGAGCAGCGAGGTTGAACCGCCTTCGGAGCCAAAGATCAGGTTCATAGGGACTCCCTCCGAACAAGACTTCGATCCGGCCACCAACTAGATATGACGCAAACTTCAGATTCGACCCAACCAGGCACGATTCAGCCAACGAGAAACATAGTTCCGAACGCCGAACCGGTAGAGATGCTGCTGAATATGGGGCCGCAGCATCCCTCAACCCATGGCGTGTTCCGCATGGTGCTGTGGGTGGACGGTGAGAAGATTGTTGACGTGGTGCCCCATATTGGCTACCTGCACAGGGGCTCGGAAAAACTTTGCGAAGGCGAGCAGTATCACCAAGTAATCACCCTGTTCGACCGCATGGATTACATAGCCAACTTCAACAACGAACAGGTCTACTGCCGGGCGGTCGAGAAACTCATGGGATTGGAGGTATCGGAACGCTCTGAGTACATCCGGGTGATCCTCTGCGAGCTCAACCGCATCGCCAGCCATATGCTGTTCATCGCCACAATGGGGCTGGACGCCGGGGCCATGACCCCCTCCATGTTCTGTTTCCGCGGACGAGAGCGGATTCAGGGACTTTTTGAGTCGGTCTCCGGAGCACGCATGATGCACAACTATTTCCGCATCGGCGGCCTTAAAGAGGACGTTCCCGAGAACTTCGTGGCGGAAGTTCGGGAAGTGCTGGACCTGGTGAAGAAGGACACCGAAGAATCCGACAAACTCCTCAGCTTTAACGAGATTTTTCTCGCTCGCCTGAAGAACATCGCGGTGATGACTGCTGAAGACGCCATCGACTATGGGCTGACCGGGCCTTGCCTAAGAGCATCGGGCGTTGATTACGACCTGCGCAAGGCCGTGCCGTATTCGGTCTACGACCGGTTCGATTTCGACGTTCCCATAGGGCTGGATGGCGACTGCTGGGACCGGTACTACCTGCGTGTCCAAGAGGTCTATCAATCGGTGCGTATCATCGAGCAGGCGTTGGACCAACTCCCTGACGGAGAAGTCGTATCTTCCTTGGGCCGCCGCTTGATCCGCCCGCCCGCCGGCGAGGTCTACGTAAGGGGCGAGAACCCCCGGGGAGAGATTGGCGTTTACCTGGTTAGCGACGGAGCCGACCGGCCCTACCGGGTCAAAGTGCGCCCGCCATCGTTTTGCAACCTTTCGTCCTTGAAACACATGCTGAAAGACGCCTGGATAGCCGATTCCGTAGTTATTCTGGGCGCGCTGGACATCGTTCTGGGCGAGGTGGATCGCTGATGCCGGACACCATCCTTCTCGCGATAAGCCTGACCAATTTTATCTGGTTGGTGGTTGGGCTGTTCATCATGTTCACTGCCCTATCCGGCGTGGTGCTCTCATTGACTTGGCTAGAACGCAAACTCCTGGGGCGGCTCCAGCTGCGTTTAGGCCCAACCCGCACCGGCCCCATGGGGCTGTTGCAGCCCATGGCCGACGCCTTGAAACTGATCCTCAAAGAGGACATCATCCCCAGCTCATCTGAGAAGGCTATCTTCTGGGTTGCGCCGATCATCGTTGTTGTCTCGGCGTTCATGATCTGGGTGACCATCCCCGGCACTCAAAATGCGGTGATACAGAACCTGGACCTGGGGCTGTTCTACATCATCGCTTTCTCGGTGGTCGGGATTCTGGGATTGGTCTTGGCCGGCTGGGGCTCAGCCAACAAATACGGCACCCTCGGCGGTCTGCGGGCGGCGGCTCAACTGATCAGCTACGAGATACCAATCATCATGGTGGCAATCTCCGTTGCCATGCTGGCCCAGTCGCTGGACTTGCGAGAGATAGTCAATCAACAGGACAGCTACATCTTCTTTCTTGTGCAACCCCTGGGCCTGGTCATTTTCTTCATCGCCGGACTGGCCGAGGTTGGGAGGACTCCCTTCGACATCTATTTCGCCGAGTCTGAGATTGTGGGCGGCCCCTTCGTCGAATATAGCGGCGCCCACTGGTCGGTGTTCTTTTTGGCTGAATACATCAACACCTTCGCCATCGCGGCGCTGACCGTTATCTTGTTCTTCGGCGGTTGGTCCGGCCCAGGTCTCTCTGGTGACTGGGGGATCATATGGTTCCTGTTCAAGGTCTATCTGGTGATCATGGTCATCTTCTGGGTGCGCGGCACCTTCCCCAGGCTGCGGATAGACCAACTGATGGCCTTTGCCTGGAAGGTCATGGTGCCGATGTCGTTCCTGTTGGTCGTGATGACGGCCGTGTACCAATTCTACGAATGGCCCGCCTGGACCCTTACGCTCATGTCCTCGGCCGGTCTCTTGGTGGTCGCTTACCTGATCTACCAGCGAATGACTGCACCGTCACGATTGGTGGCTGAGGTCCGGGGCAGACGAGCCGCATTGGAAGCCGAAAGACAAGCGCAGAGCCAGTCGTCGGCCCAAGCCGGAGGAGACTAGATGTTTAACAGTCTGAAGGGTCTGGCCGTGACCTTGGTCTCTACATTCAACGGCCTGCGCGCGCCGGTGACTCGCCAGTACCCGGACACCGGAAACCTGATGGGAAAACGCAGCGAACCCACCCCGGTAAAAGACCGGTTCATGGGCTTCCCGGCTCTCACATGGGATGGCGATTTAGGCGACGGAGCGTCGGTGGATGATGGGGCCCCTAACGAGCCGTTCTGTACCAGCTGCATGGTCTGCATCAGGCAGTGCCCGACTCAATGTATGTCGTCGGTGATGAAGGATAACCCTCTCCACGGAGAAGGGAAAAGCACTCGTAGAAAGATCGTAGACACGTTCGAGATTAATCTTAACCGGTGTATACTATGCGGGATTTGCGTAGAGGTGTGTAATTTCGACGCGATCGTGATGTCCCACGAGCATGAAATGAGCACCTTCACCCGCAACGGCGACCGGGTGGATCTGCCGGCGTTGCTGGAGATAGGCCGAAAATTCCAACGGGAAACTGACTGGATACCGCCGACCAAGCGGGACAAAGTCGAGAAGGGCGAAACCCAAGAAACCGCTGAAGCGGGGTCCTCATAGGGGTTAACCCGAGATGCCGAGACGTGAAGACGAAAGATTGCAGAACCTGGCCGGCCGCCATCCGGCGGCCTGCACCTGTCAGGACTGTACCGACCGCTTCTTGAAGAACAAGAAGATCAAGCCTGCTAGGAATAGCAAACGGGCCGTAGGCGAGAAGATCGCCAAACACCCGGCGAATTGCACCTGCGCAAGCTGCGTCCTGTTGGGGTCTCTGGAGAACTTGCCGCAACTGGAACAGGGGCCTAAGGGGCTCCTGAAAAGGCTATTGGGCAGAAGATAGAGCCTGAGTAGACCGACAAGTCCGGGCGATTAAATAAGTGATTGATGGAGCCGCCATTCTGGTGGCTCGTATTTTGAAAGGGGCAGGAACAGAGGGAGAGTTGATGGACGGAAAAGTTATGTGTCAGCGGGGTTTGACCATCTAGATGGCCTGGCTCGTTTTCATATTGCTGGCCGTGCTGACCATCGGCGGAGCGCTGGGCGTGGTGCTCACGCGCAATGTGGTGCACGCAGCGCTGGCGTTATTGGTTTCTCTCGTTGCCGTAGCGGGTGTCTACCTGGTCCTATTCGCTGAATTCCTCGCCCTGGTCCAGGTGCTCATCTACGGCGGAGCAATAATCATCGTGCTCCTGTTCGCCATCATGCTGACCAGAGGTTCCGAATACCCCCGCATCAGCGACAACAAACAGTGGCCGCTGGCTGCTATCGCCTCCCTCGCGTTTCTCGGAGTCCTCGTGCCATCATTCCTCATAAATTCGGTTGAGGGCACCGAGGCCCAGAACGCCTCGTTCTCCGGTATCGGCGAGTCCCTATTCACCACTTGGGCGGTACCGTTTGAGATCGCGTCTCTGGTTCTTTTAGTGGCCTTGATCGGCGCCATAATCATCGCACGCTCCGACGATGACGAAGTCCAGTCTGATGATCGAGAAGAAGGGAACTAGACGATGATTGATCTGGTCTGGTTCCAACTTCTCAGCGCAGCCCTGTTCGTTATCGGCCTATACGGCGTGATGGCGCGCCGTTCAGCGGTGCTCATTATAATGTCCATCGAATTAATGCTGAACGCGGTGAATATCAACCTGATAGCCGCCGCCTCCCACATGGAGGGAGTCGGCAGGTTTTCCAACTTCGACGGCCAGTTGATCGCTATCTTCATCATCACCGTGGCCGCAGCCGAGGTTGGATTAGCCCTGGCCATAATTCTTCGCATGTTCCGAAATAGGTCGACCGTAAACGTTGACGAGATCAATCTGATGAAATGGTGATTACCAAGATTTACATGGCGAAGATCACAATGAACGCCCGGGTGGCAATCTGATGGAGTGGGCCTGGCTCATACCTATTTTCAGTTTTGCCGCCGCGCCGCTCATCGTGGTCTTCGGCAAGTTCCTGCCTGGAAAAGGCTCATGGTTGTCGATTCTGGCCATCGGCGGCGGGTTCGTGATGTTCTGGGTGGTGCTCAACTCGTGGTTGGCTGCGAACGCGGCCACAAGCGGTTGCTTCACCAGCGAGAACACCGGAATGCTGACCTGCGACTATGAACGTAGTTGGTTCAATGCTGGGCTAGTCGGAGAGATTGGCAGCGTCAGCCTGCATTGGGGCATCCTAGTCGACCCCTTGACCATCGCCATGCTGGGTTTGGTGACGTTCGTCGCCCTCATGGTCCAGATATATTCATTGGCCTACATGCACGGCGACCCGCGGTTCGGCTGGTATTTCGCCGTCCATTCCCTGTTCGCCGCCGCCATGCTGACGCTGGTGTTGGCTGACAACTTCCTGTTGCTGTACGTTGCCTGGGAACTGGTAGGGATTTGCTCGTACCTGTTGATCGGGTTCTGGCACGAGCGACCCCAAGCCAGAGAGGCGGCCAAAAAAGCATTCATCGTTACCAGGATTGGCGATGTTGGGCTTTTGATCGGGATCCTCCTCATCTGGCGGGATGTGGGCAGCTTCAGCATGCTGGACGCCTTCGAGGCGGTCCGCACCGGAGCAATGAGCGAGGGAGTGACTACAGCCGCGGCGTTACTGCTGTTCCTGGGCGCCATGGGCAAGTCTGCCCAAGTCCCCTTCCACGTATGGTTGCCAGACGCGATGGAGGGTCCGACCCCGGTCAGCGCCCTGATTCACGCCGCCACTATGGTCATCGCCGGTGTATTCCTGGTGGCCCGGGTCTTCCCATTGTTCGAAGCCTACGATGCCGACCCGTTGATAGTGGTCGCCATAGTCGGACTGGTTACAGCCCTAGGTGCGGCGACTATCGCATTGGTGGCCACAGACCTAAAGCGGATTCTGGCCTACTCCACCATCAGCCATCTGGGTTTGATGATGCTATCCCTTGGCGCCTTTGGCTATACGGCGGCCATCTTCCACCTGATGGCCCACGGTTTCTCGAAAGCGTTGTTGTTCCTGGGTGCCGGCAGCGTCCTGCACAGCACCGAGTTCCAAGAGACCGGGGAGATGGGCGGCCTGAGAAAGGTGATGCCGTTGACGGCGATCGTGTTCTCCATCGGGGCGCTATCCCTCGGCGGAATACCGATATTGGCAGGGTTCTGGAGTAAGGATGAGATATTGGTCGCAGTGGCGGACCACCGTAATGTTACGTTCATCGTATTGACCCTATTCACGGCTTTGTTGAGCGCCCTCTACATGGCCCGGGCGATGTTCCTAGTGTTCTACGGCCCGTTGAAAGACCAGAATAATCAGGTCCATGACGCTCCGGCCGCCATGGCCGTTCCGATGGCCATATTGGGAGTGTTAGCCCTTGGGTTCGGCCTCATCAGCTTTAACTGGCCCGGCAGCTACGCCGGCATCGGGACCTTTGTCTTCTTCGAACACGCTGAGGCATTCCACTTCGAGATCTGGATCGGCGTGCTGTCCATAGTCATGTCGGTTGCGGCATTCTATGTCGCCCACCTGATATACGTTCGCAAGAGCATCTCGTTAGACAGCGTCAGGGCCCGCAACGCTGGAATCTTGAAGGTGATCGAGAACAAGTATTACTTCGATGAGGTCTACCAGTGGACCATCGATCGGCTGGTGCTTGTTTTCTCCCGTTTCATCGCCTACTTCGACCGGGCGATCATCAACGACATCATGGTGAACGGACCGGCCGACGTGACGAGGAAGTTTGGCATCGCGCTCAGGGTGCATGTGACTGGCCACGTTTACAGCTACACCCTGGCGATGGCTCTCGGTTCGATCGGGTTAGGAATCTTCGTATGGTTGAGGGTGGTGTAGATGTCCGCTCTCCCCATAGGTAACTTTTCCTTCGGCCGGCCGACGATCGGTGGCAATTCATGAACGATTTCGATCAGATAGCCATGCTGCTCCTGATCATCGTGCCGTTAGCCGGATCGCTGGCCATGATGTTCATGCCAGGAAACGAGGCCAAAGAGACATGGTACTTCGCCATATTTATCTCTGGTTTATCCCTAATTCTTGCCCTGATCGTCTTCGCCGGTTACGACTATGACCAAGGAGGTTTCCAATACCTAAGTAGCTACGAATGGCTGCCCGGTCCACTTGATATCAAACTCTCTCTAGGTATTGATGGCATCTCCGCCCCGATGGTTCTGCTGAATGGCATCGTCCTATTTGGTGGGGTGTTGATCTCCCAGACAATAACGCACCGCCCCCGCGATTTCTTTGTGCTTCTGTTTGCCTTAGCCGCCGGAGTCAACGGTGTCTTTGTCGCCCGCGACCTGTTCTTCCTGTTCTTCTTCTACGAATTGGCCGTGCTGCCGATGTACCTGCTGATTGGGGTCTGGGGCAGCAGCACCGATTTCGGGACCTTCCTACGCACTAAAGAATACGGAGCCATGAAACTGCTGTTGTTCTTGGTGGCCGGCAGCATCTTGGTTTGGATCGGCATTCTAGCTCTCTATGTTGAAAGTTCAAACATTGGCTCCGGTACGTACTCCCTTGAGGGTTTGGCGCGATTGTCGGAAACCGGCGCTTTCGATAGCGAATTCCAGACTTGGGTGTTTCCCCTGTTCATGTTGGGATTTGGCGTGCTGGCCGGTTTATGGCCGTTCCATACCTGGTCTCCCGACGGCCACGTAGCGGCCCCCACCGCGGTGAGCATGCTCCACGCGGGCGTGCTGATGAAACTTGGCGCCTACGGCATAATCCGGGTCGGGATGGTCCTGCTGCCCGAAGGCGCGGACAACTGGATGCCGGTGTTGATCACTTTGGGCACTATCAACGTCCTCTACGGCGCCGTCTCGGCAATGTCGCAGAACGACTTGAAGTACATAATCGGGTATTCCAGCGTCAGTCATATGGGTTACGTGCTAATGGGCATCGCCACGCTCGATAATATCGGTGTGGGCGGCGCTGTTTTGCAGATGTTCTCTCACGGGATAATGACAGCCCTGATGTTCCTTCTTGTCGGGGCAATTTACGAGCGCACCCACACCCGTGACATCAGCGTTCTCAACGGTTTGGCCAGCCGGATGGGCGTTAACAGTTTCTTCTTCGCCATTGCCGGTCTGGCGTCTTTGGGCCTGCCAGGATTGAGCGGGTTCATAGCTGAATTTATGGTATTTACCGGGGCGTTTCGTACCTACTTGCCTTTGGCCATACTGGCCGTCATCGGGGCGGCGTTAACGGCGATCTATATATTGCGTCTATTGGCGCGGACGTTCATGGGCGAACCTGACGAGCAATGGGCCGGGCTCACTGACGCCAGCCCGGTCGAGATGTCCGTGGGCGCCGCGTTCGTCGGGATCCTCATCTTTGTTGGAGTCTGGCCGGACCCCTTGCTGCGTGTCATCAACGTGGGCGTCTCCACGATTCCGGGAGTGTAGCGGGCAGTGACTTCTCTGACCGAAAATCTTGACCTGTTGACACCCGAGTTCGCTCTGGCGGGCTTGGCTTTCCTGGTTTTTGCAGTTGATCTGTTTTTGCCAGAAGGAAAGAAGGGCTATCTGGCTTGGATTTCTATAGCCGGGCTTATCGCCCTGATCCTGGTATCCCTGGTCATGTTGTGGGACGAAGATGAGACACTGTACGATGGGCTACTGGCAGTGGACGCCTTCGCCCTCTTCTTCAAGGTCTTTTTCATGGGGATCGGCGTGTTCATCATTCTCAGTTCCGTAGACTTTGTGGAGCGTCGGCTCAAACACCAAGGCGAGTTCTACGGCCTGTTGTTATTCTCGATCCTGGGCATGAATGTGATGGCCCAGTCCCGTGAATTACTGACCGCATACATCGCTTTGGAACTGCTCAGCTTCAGTCTCTATGTGCTGGCCGCTTACGCCAAGGACACGGCCGTATCCAACGAGAGTGCTCTGAAATACATCATTGTCGGTGCTGTGTCGTCGGCCATCCTGCTCTACGGCGTGAGCATGGTCTACAGCACCATTGGCGTGACCAAGTTCGAGGCCATAGCTGTGGGCCTGGAACTTTCCACGGAGGTTTCCCCGGCTCTCTGGGTCGGTGTCGGACTGATCCTGGTGGGGTTGATGTTCAAGGTCTCCGCCGTGCCATTCCATATGTGGGCCCCGGACGTTTACGAAGGTGCCCCGTACCCGGTGACAGCCTACTTGGCCATCGGCTCCAAGGCCGCGGCGTTCGCATTGATACTCCGCCTAGTTGGAGAAGGGTTCGTCCCCGCAACCGAACGTTGGGAGCAATGGCAGGTGGTATTTGCGGTACTGGCTACGGTCACTATGCTGGTCGGCAACCTGGTTGCCCTGGCGCAAAAGAATTTGAAACGCTTGTTGGCTTATTCCAGTATCGGGCATGCCGGATTCCTCCTGGCCGGGATAACGGCTATGTCGTTCGATAGTTCGTTGCCGTCGAACGGTGTGATGTTCTATCTGGTTGGATACTCCATCACCAACCTAGTGGTGTTTGCCGCCATCATTTCGTTCTTCAACATGACGGGCAAAGAGATGATTGCCGATCTGGGCGGATTGGCGGACCATCAGCCTTTCCTCGCAGCGTGCCTCGCCATGGGCTTGTTCTCGCTGGCTGGGCTGCCCATATTCGCCGGTTTCACCATGAAGTTCTATCTGTTCACGGCTGTGGCATCCGAAGGCTATCTTTGGTTGGCCGCGGTGGCGATCTTCGCCAGCCTAATCTCCTTGTACTACTACCTTCAGATCCTCCGGCAAGTCTACATCGAGCCTACTCCCACCGAAAACGGCGTCGCCATGATTGAAGCGCACCCTGACTTGACCAAACCCCCGTCGCTATCGCTGCTTGCAGTGCTCGCCTTTGGCGCCGGCGCCATCATCTGGCTGGGTATCTACCCCAAGCCGCTGATTGATGCGATCGAGGCTGCCAGCCGAGCTCTGTTGAACTAGGCGTGGTGTTTTGAGAATCGCTACTGTGACTGCCTGAGATTGATCGGTGCGTCCTGATATAATGGCCGCTTTCCCGGAAGACATATCCTCCGAGCTTGATATCACCGAAAATAAGGCAAACGATAGATGATAATCTCAGTAATCGGCAGCAGCAATCCCGCAACAAGGGAACACGTGGAATTGGCAGAAGAGGTCGGCCGGGAATTGGCCCGACGGAACATCATGGTCGTTTGCGGCGGACTGAGCGGAATCATGGAAGCCGTCTGCCGGGGGGCCAAGTCTGAGGGCGGGACCACCATCGGAATCCTGCCGGGCCGGGCCGCCGCAGAAGCAAATAGCTACGTGGACATACCGATCGTCACCAGCATGGGGTACTCCCGGAATGTGATTGTGGTACATACCGGAGAGGCGGTTATCGCCGTCGGCGGGGCCTTTGGGACCCTGTCTGAGATTGGGCATGCCCTTAGCGACGGAATCCCGGTGGTCGGTCTGAAGACTTGGCCGCTGACGACTAATGGTGACGGCGTCGACATCGGCGGGTCCATCATCCTAGCCGAAAGTCCTGCGGACGCTGTGGACAAGGCGCTGGCCGCCGTGGCCGCCACAAGCGATCACCACCACTGATCTAGTAAATATCTTCCACAAAAAGGTGTTATGAGCAGCGCAAGCAACGGCGT
>VFHF01000120.1 GCA_009392095.1 SAR202 cluster bacterium | reverse complement strand
ACTTGACCGCTGGGTTTCCTACGGAGGGATTCACGCTCGTGATTTCGGCTGGGGTTTCTACAACCTAATCTCAAAGCACTTTAAGTGGCCGGAGTGACAACCCATTGCTACGTTAGCTCTCCTTGCTGCTGATACGCCCTTATGCTAGACTTTTGAAGTCCTCTCAGGCGTGAAATTCGCCAAATGAATGTGTAAAACGGTGCCATGACCCAATCAGCCAACCTCAACCACAAAGGCGTGATCTTCTCCGGCATGCGGCCCACCGGGTTGCTCCATCTGGGCAACTACATGGGTGCCCTGCAGAACTGGGTCACCCTCCAGGAAGACTACAGTTGCATCTACTGCGCCGTGGACATCCATGCCCTGACCACCTTAGAGTCCGGCGAAGAGGTCAAAGAGATCAAGCCCAACATCGAAGACATGATATTTGACTGGCTGGCGGCGGGCATCGACCCTGAGAAGAGCATCGTCTTCGTCCAGTCCCACGTCCCCGAGGTCATGACCCTGCACACGCTCCTCAGCATGGTCACACCCCTCGGTTGGCTGACTCGGGTACCGACCTTCAAGGACAAGGTACGGCAGATGCGCGAGACCGAAGAGACGGTGAATTACGGGCTGGTGGGCTATCCGGTGCTCCAGACCGCCGACATCATCCTCTACAAGGCCGACACTATCCCGGTGGGGCAGGACCAGGTGCCCCACATAGAACTTTCCAGGGAGATCGTGCGCCGGTTCAACAACATGTTCGGCGAGACTTTCCCTGAGCCTCAGGCCAAGCTAACCGAGGCGCCGTTGATCTTCGGTCTGGACGGTCAGCACAAGATGTCCAAGACCATGGACAATCACCTTGAACTTGCCGCCACGCCCGAAGAGACCACCAAACGCGTCTTGACCGCCTTCACCGACCCGCAACGGCTGCGCCGGGACGACCCAGGCCGCCCGGAGATCTGCAATATCTATTCTCTGCATAAGATCTTCAGCGGCGCCGAGGCAACCAGCACTGTCTACAACGAGTGCACCACCGCCACCAGGGGCTGTGTCGACTGCAAACGTCATTTAGCCGATAGCATCAACGATTATCTCAAGGACCTACGGGAACGGCGCGAGGATATCAAAGCCCGGCCCGGCTACGTCCAAGAGATACTCCACGAGGGCGGCAAGAAGGCCAGGGCCATCGCCAAGGAGACCATCGCTGAAGTCTACGACAAGATGGGGCTCGGGTAGACTGACGGCTACCAGCTGACAGCTTTCAGCGATCGGCTCTCAGCACTCTATCGGTTTCTTTCACTCTAACTAGTAGGATTTTTATGCCTGACGAATTGCCTATATCTAAGAATGGCCGCGATGCCATGGATGTTGCTCTGGAGGCCGCGCGGGCTGCCGGTACGATCCTGCGAGACCGGTTTCATTCGGAGCATGAGGTCCATTTCAAGGGCCGATCGGACATCGTGACCGACGTTGACCTAGCCTCCGAGAAGACAATCTTGGACCTGCTGATCGGCGAGTTCCCCGAATTCAGCGTCCTGGCCGAGGAGTCCAAGCCAGTGGACGGCGACTCGCGCTACAAATGGGTGGTCGATCCCCTGGACGGCACCCGGAACTACGCCCATGGCATTCCTCACTTTTGCACCATCATCGCCCTGGCTAAGGACGACCGTATAGTTGCCGGTCTGACCTATGACCCGGTTCGTGAGGAGATGTTCACGGCCATAGAAGGCCAGGGCGCCTTTCTCAACGGCACTCAGATCCATGCTTCCGAGACCCCCGAACTCAGCCGCAGCCTGCTTTGCTGCGACCTTGGTTACGTCGATGAGAAAGCCGGGTTCGCCCTGGACTTGATCCGTTCTCTGTGGCCGGGCATGTACAGCGTCCGGTTCATGGGTTCGTCGGGCCTGGGACTGGCCTACGCCGCGGCAGGCCGAGTCGACCTGTACTTCCACCACTCGCTGATGCCCTGGGACCTGGCCGCCGGCCTAGTCCTAGCCCAAGAAGCCGGCGCGAAAGTGGTGGACCGCCAAGGGGGAAAAGGCGCCCTCTTCACCCCCAGCGTGATCGTCTCAAGTCCCTTGTTGGTGGAAGAATTCCTCAAGACTACCGATGGGCATCCCTGGCGGACGGTGAGCTAGGCGGGCCACATTGTGGGCAATAAAAGGGCATCTGGCAATTTGGGAAATTCTACACTTTTGGCTCTCATCTACGGCAATCCCCCTTTGGGTGGAATTCAATGGCCAACATGAAGTTGGACTCAGTCGTTTCAGTACTGAGACGCCGCGGCTTTGAGGTAGAAGCTGAAGGGGATGACCGTCAACTATTCATACCGTTTGAATTATGGAACCAGGTTAGTAATTCTAAACTTATAACCGCACGGGAGATTTTCGGGAAGAAATCGTTTCGGAAGCTATCTCGCCACATAACTTCCAATCCGAAAGGTGCTTTCATTTCAGATCTAGAAAAGATCTCGGGCGGGGAAACTTGCGATTACCTTGATCTTCTCAAGGTTCTTAACGTAATTGAAATCTCAGATAGTAAAGTTAGGTTGATTCGGTCGATCGACAATATCGGTCCGACGCTCGAATGGTAAGTTGCCGATGCATGTACGACGAACTTCGATGGAAGTGCAGCTTGGTCGGTCAAACTGGCAGAAGTCCCCTACGGAAATTTTGCCGTTTTGGCATGGCTTCCACGTACACTCCTATATGTAGAAACGAAGTCTTCCCGGCCAGAGGAAATTGAAGATACGGAAATCAAGCACTTTCTCCAGCGAGGAGTTGAATTAGCTCCTGACCTAGCAATATTGTTGGTTGATACAGATGATGATCTTGAGGAATCAGGCTTCCTCCACAAAGTGTACGGATTGACGCTGCTAACAATCGCTCAGGGTGATTAAACTAGGCTTGCCGGTTTTGCGGACCCTAGCAACCTGTTTATTAATCCTCAGAAAGGATATCCAGGGATCAGTTTCGGCTACCGTCGATTCTACGTAACTAACAGCGAACCATCAATTGAGGCTCAAGTTAGAAAGTGTCTGAGGCATTTTAACGCGCGGGTCCAAGGCGCAATGTTCATCGCTGGGCCACCCTTGAACTTCGTCACTGGGGAGATACAAGATTTTAGCTTCTAGTCCCCGGCCCCTGGTTCTCAACCACCGTTCCCGCCTCCACCAATTTGCCAACCTCTTCCTTGTTGAAGCCGCGCTCCAGCAGGACTTCGGCGCTGTGTTCGCCTAGCATGGGGGCGCGGGTGCGTATCTGGCCGGGGGTGGCTGAGAGTTTCACTGGGATACCGATGTTATGTATGGTGCCGAGATCCAGGTCTTCCAGGTCCACCAGCATCTTCCGGGCGAGAACTTGGGGGTCTTTGTAGACCTGTTCCATGTTGTAGATCGGCCCCGCCACAACGCCCGCTTCCTCCAGCATCTTGAGCCAGTTAGCAGTGGTGTCGGTTGCGAAAGTCTCTTCAAGCAGCGCGGCAAGTTCATCCTGACGGGCCTTGCGGTCGCCAGGCATCAAGAAACGCGGGTCTTCAATCAGGACCTCAAGTCCGATGGCACGGCATAGCTGCTCCCAGGTGGGTTGGGTAGCAGCGCCGATATTTAGGTACCCATCCGATGTGCGTAGGGCCTGGTAGGGGGCCGAGACCCGGTGGGCCGAGCCCAATGGGCCGGGAATCTCGCCATCTGAGAAATAGACCGAGGACTCCCATACGGTATAAGCAATCCCAGCCTCCATGAGCGAGGTATCCACCTGCTGCCCCTGCCCCGTCTTCAGGGCATGGATGTAGGCGCAGAGAATGCCGTTGGCCGCCAACAGCCCGGCTGAGATGTCGGTGATGGGCACGCCGACCTTGGCCGGTGGCATCTCAGGGTGGCCGGTGATGCTCATCAGCCCGCTCACACCTTGGGCCACTAGGTCGAACCCGCCCTTGGCCGCGTCCGGACCGGTGTTGCCGAATCCGGACACCGAGCAATAGACAAGATTCGGCTTGATCTCGGCTAAAGTCTCGTAACCCAAGCCCAGCCGGCCCATGACGCCGGGCCGAAAATTCTCCACCACAACATCAGCATCCGCCACCAAACGCTTGAACACGGCCTGCCCGCTCTCGCTCCGGAGGTCCAAGACCAGGCTCCGTTTGTTGCGGTTCAGTGCTAGGAAGCCAGCCGACCAGTCCTTGATGAAGGGCGGGCCCATGCGGCGGTTGTCGTCGCCGCCGTTGGGTTTCTCGACCTTGATCACGTTAGCCCCCATATCGGCCAGCGCCATGGTGCAAAAAGGCCCGGCCATGATTTGCGTCAGGTCCAGCACCACCACCCCGGACAGAGCTGCTTCAGTCGTCATTCAACCACCTTTAGAAATAATTTCGCGTTGCCGGAATCCGCGGCAACACCTCGAATCGTACGATTGTGGAACGCATCTGAATTATACTAGAGTCCACCTGTACCGGAGGCTTCAACGCTTGGTTAACCACGCGTAGAAGGAGGCCAGTTGGTCAAACCCGCAGACAAAGGCAAGATCAGGGTCAAACAGGTCGCCGAT
>VFHF01000119.1 GCA_009392095.1 SAR202 cluster bacterium | reverse complement strand
ATGATTCCAAATAGACTACCTCCCTCAATTAACGTGAAATAACCAAATTAAGATTCATGAAATAAGAGCAACTGCCATTACGAACCTTGACGCTCTGATACCCTACTATATGAAAAACTAACAATCAGTAGTTGGAGGAAATTCGTTGGCGGCAAATACGAACTCTGAAGTGACCCAATTGACCTCCGAGGGGTTGCTCCGCCGGGCTTCGGACATGGTGCCCGTACTGAAATCGCGTGCGGCTCATACCGAAGAACTTCGCCGCATTCCTGATGAAACGGTTCAAGATCTTCGAGCGGCGGGGTTGAACCGCATCGAAGTCCCGAATCGGTTCGGCGGCCTGGACGTAGCCGACGGCTTGGTTTTCCAGGTGGGAGAGGAATTGGCCCGGGGTTGTGCTTCTTCTTCCTGGTGCTACTCAGTCTGGGGGGCCAACGCCTACATGGCCGGATTTTGGCCTCTACAAGCGCAAGAGGAACTATTTGCCGACGGTCCAGACGTCTTGTTCTCAAGCTCCTTAACTCCGGGAACTTCCAAGACCGAGCCAGTGAACGGCGGGTATCGTCTGACTGGCCGTTGGGAGTTCTCCAGCGGATGCGATTCCGCCAGTTGGCTAATATTAGGCGCGGCCGGGATTGGAGAACGCACTTGGATGTTGGTCCCCCGCCAGGATTTCGAGATCGTCGATACTTGGTTCGTCTCCGGATTGCGGGGCACCGGTAGCAAGGATATCGTTATCGAGGATGCGTTTGTACCTTCCCACAGAGTGCTGGACGTGGCTAGTGCCGGAAACGGTGACTGGACCGGATGGGAGATACACGGGCAAGCCTGCTATCTCATACCCATACCAGTCTCGCTTGGATGGGACTTGGTAGCCCCAATGGTAGGCCTGGCCCAGGGTATGATCGACGAGTTTACTGCCCGCCTTATCGGAACGTCGGGTCCTGGCAAGACCGCCGAATCGCAAGCCATTCAGATCCGTCTGTCCGAGGCTACCGCAGAGGTGGATGCCGGCCGGGTGTTTATGCACCATGACATCCGTGAAATGTTCAAGAAGGCGAACACCGGGGAAACGTTCACTCCCCTTGAACGGGCGCGATACCGGCGGGATAAAGCATTCATCACCCAACTCTGCCTACGCTCGGTCAACCGGCTATTCGACCTGAGCGGAGGCCACGCTTTATTCGACACCGAGGCCTTGCAGAGATTTCACCGGGATGCCCACGCCGTGGCCCACCGGGACGCGCTAATCATGGACATGGGCGGCCAGGCGTACGGAAAGGTTGCTCTGGGCCTTGAAGCTGAACGAGGGATTTAGTTGGCAGCGAATACCGGCTCTTAAGTGAACAAAATGACTGAGTATGAGATTAAGAAATAAGGTCGCTCTAATCAGCGGTGGGGCAAGGGGCATGGGCGCCGTAGAGGCAATGATGTTCGCCGAAGAAGGGGCCCGTGTGGTATTTGGCGACATTTTGGACGAGATGGGACAGCAAGTTGAGATCAACATAGGAAAATCAGGTGGGCACGCCATATATGTTCACCTTGACGTGACGCAAGAGGAAGACTGGCAGGCCGCTGTTAACGTCGCTATGACCGAATACGGGAGATTGGACATACTGGTAAATAATGCGGGTATCGTCCCTGAATATGCGAGATCGAATCGCGTGGAAGACATCACTGACGATGAGTGGGAACGTGTGATGAATGTCAACGCCAAAGGTGCATTCTTAGGGACGAAGTATGCCATTCCGATGATGCGCGTTTCAGGAGGAGGCTCGATCGTTAACATCTCATCTGGTGCAGGTATCGTGCCGAGCCCGGAAACTCCAGCATCCTATGCCGCTAGCAAGGGCGCGACACGCCTTTTTACCAAGTCCATAGCGATTCAGTATGCTCACGAAAACATCCGATGCAATTCAGTTCATCCTGGGATTGTTAGTACTCCCATGCTTCACGGAGCTGGAGCAGCTAACCCAGAACGAGTAAGCCGGGTGCCGTTAGGCAGAATAGGCACTCCAGAAGAGATCGCTTATGGAGTTCTTTATTTGGCTTCCGATGAATCTTCGTTCGTTACGGGTACGGAATTGATAATAGATGGCGGCCGAACAGCACAGTAATAATCACCTAGACCTCCTGCCTGTTTATCTGCGTCAGTATGATCGGGCGGACTATAGCGGATGAGTGTCGTTGAGCATGCAGGGATGCCGCAAATCAGTGTACGGGCACCCATGAAAGCATGAATGAATTAACACTAGGGAAATCATGGGCATGAAAGTACCGGGAAATAAAAGGGGAGCTTTCCATGTCTGTGGGTGCAGGTAGGCAGGAAATTCGTTCGCCTCGAGGACCGTTATCAGGACGAGTAAGTATCACCCCACATTTTGTTGATTAATAATTCGTCAAAATTTGATTAAGCTCAAATGAGCAATGGAACGGAGAAGATAAGGCGATGTTCGATGGATTCTCCCAGGTTGTTATAGATATCCAAGGAATCACCATAAACGTGGTGTATGGAGGTAATGGTCCTCCTATATTGCTCTTACACGGTTACCCGCAAACCCATGTGATGTGGCATAAGGTGGCGTCTGCGTTAGCTGATTCATATACGGTGGTTGCCCCGGATCTAAGAGGCTACGGCGATAGCGGGAAACCCGACGCCAACGGTGATGACAACGTGTATTGCAAGCGGAGTACTGCGGCCGACCAGGTACAGGTGATGTTACAACTGGGGCATGAACTATTTCATGTGATTGGGCACGATAGGGGTGCAAGAGTGGGCCATCGGATGGCTCTAGATTCGCCTATAAGAGTTAAGACCTTTACTTCGTTGGATGTGGCTCCATCTCAGGCGGCTTTCGACTCCATGGACAGCGACCTTTCATTCGCATGGTTCCATTGGCACCTTATGCGTCAGCCTGAACCCTTACCGGAACGTCTCATCGGAAGCAACGCAAAGTTCTATCTAGATTTTTTACTAGATCGTTGGACGGCGAGGGAAGGATCGATAACAGAGGAAGCATACTCAGAATATCTCCGATGCTTTTCTGATCCAGCGACCATCAAGGCCAGTTGCGCCGACTATCGGGCTATATCTCTGGACCTGGAGCATGATGAAATCGACAGAGGTCGCAGACTTGATTGCCCTGTGCTTGCGTTATGGGGATCAGACATGAGAAAGAGGCCTGGTTGGCAGACTGGCAGAGGTCTAGATATGTTGCAGGTTTGGCGCGATCGAGCCACGAACGTCATAGGTGGGCCGATTGATTGTGGGCATTTCTTAGCCGAAGAAGCACCTGAAGAGGTGTTGGGAGAGATCCTGCCATTCCTTTCGGCGAATCAGTCCAATTAGGGGTGGGTGGACGTTTCGGATACCCGACAGGAGGATCGAATATAGGGCATTAGACAAGGGCCACCTGTAAGGCATCGGTGACCCTTGAATGTAATGTGAATAAGACCAAAACTGGCAAAACGAGACCAGTGATCAGAGCCGTAAAGGTGACCCCATGAGCAAAGGCTCACCCGGTGGAGCAACTACCGCCTGGCAAGGCTCGCGCGACAAGGTCTTATCTAGCTTTAAGACGACAGGGCCTGCAATGGGTTTAGCCCACCAGCCATTTGATTAATTGTAGGATTGGAAGAAGCTTCATCCCCGATATGCCCTGTTCCTCAGACGTAAACTATGCACCCCCACCAAGGAAACATACCCGGGTGCAGCACTTTGACGGTATGGGGATTGGAAACCAGGGCGTGGAGGTATACAGGGTCACCGTTTCACGATGGCGGTGGCCCTTTCTATTCGACCTGTCTTTCGGGCTATAATTCGCCGCAAATATGTGTCTCAAAGGCGAAGCCAATATGAACAGTGAGCCACCACCAGATTTACCCGAGTTACAAATCGATGAAGTTGTTCAAGGGGGGTGGGCCAGAGGGAAGTTTGTTGGCACTCGAGGTTGGCTTCTTCCATGGAGTACCGCCAGATACCACTAAACAGGAGTAGAAGCAATGGCTAGTGTCCGGCACAGTTCCACAGATGAAAATTCAGAACGCGAATACCAGACTATTGACCGTCTCA
>VFHF01000118.1 GCA_009392095.1 SAR202 cluster bacterium | reverse complement strand
CTATACGCCAGGAACCGGTGTGCCGGACAGAAGGCAAAGACGCGCAAAAAAACGCCACTCTTGCCACCGGGCCGGTGGGCCAGTAACATGCCCGCAACACAGATCGTCCGGTCTATGGCCCAGCGGACCGATAGTAAGGAGAGCTATGAAACTGGTATTCTTCGATGATTTCAAACTAGGTGTGGTCAAAGATGACACCGTGGTCGACGTTTCGGGAGTGGTGAGCGGAATCGACCATACCTCCCCCCAAGACTTGATCGGCAAGGTGATTGAGCATTTCTCCCAGCACCGCGCAGCGTTGCAGCAGGCGGCGGACAGCGGCCAGGGCTCTCCCCTCAACCAGGTCAGGTTGCGGTCGCCCCTACCCAAGCCTCCTAATATCATCTGCATGGCGGTCAACTACATGGAGGATGGCACGCGGGACGAGCCGGCCCCCATCAACGCCTTCCAAAAGTCGCCCAACTCCGTGATCGGCGATGGAGACACCATGGTCCTACCCGACATCCCCGCCAGCATATTCGAGGGAGAAGCCGAGTTCGCGTTGGTAATCGGCAAGCACGCCAGCAACGTGAAGCAGGAAGACGCCTTCGACTACATCTTTGGGTACATGAATTTCATTGATGGTTCGGCCCGGGGCCTGCAGGCCGGCGGGAACACCTTCTACCAGATGAAGTCCAGGGACACCTTCGCACCCATGGGTCCTTATCTGGTCACCGCCGACGAGATAGACGACCCCCAGAAATTGTCCATAAATCTCTGGGTCAATGAGGACCTGAAACAGTCGTTCAACTCCGACGACATGGCCCATAAGATTCCAAGAATCATAGAATGGGTCAGTTCTATTCACGAACTGGAGCCGGGCGACGTCATCGCCACCGGTACCAACCACCGGGGCCTCAGCGCATTCCAGAACGCTGACAAGGTGGAACTAGAAGTTCAAGGCTTGGGAGTCCTCCATTTCAGCGTCCAAGACGACTTGAAGCGTACCTGGCCCAGGACTACCCGCTTGGAGATGGCCGATTCCGGCAGAGAAGGCACAGTGCCCCAAGACTCCGGGAAGTACGCCTAAGATCACCTGCGGATAATTTCCCAAGCGAGCAATAACAAGGCGGTCCTGTCCATATTCGATTCGCATGGCCACCTTAGTCGTCCCGATAGATTGGGATCAAAAGATATTTTCAGGAACTCTACCCGGATTCTAGGAGTGGAAGCTATGGCTGAACAACAAATTTCGATGGAAGAATTCAAGTTCATGGCCGACCGGGCAGGTCTGGGCATGGACCAGGTAGAACTAGACCACCTCAAGCCTATCTATGAGCTGTACCTGGGGTACACGGCGATGTTGCACTCGATCAATTTAGGTTCCGAGGAAATGGTGGTGGAGTTTCACCCGGACTAACTGAATCTAAGGCATTTTATCGGGGGCCGAGAATTGCCCCCATCGTGACCTTCTCCTGCGACGGGAAGGGACTCTGTATTAGTGGGGGCATAGGAATGGCTCAAACTGGCAAGGCGTTACACCATTTAACGATTCATGAAGCGGGCAAGTTGTTGAAAGACGGTGAGCTCTCCCCGGTGGAACTGACCCAGGCGCTCTTTGACCGGATCGCCGAGACCGACGACACCCTGCACTCGTTCATCACCTTGCTGTCGGATGAGGCAATGGGTGAAGCCCGGGCCGCCGAAGCGGAGATTCGCAGCGGCCGGTACAAAGGTCCGCTCCACGGGATACCCATCGCCCTGAAGGACCTCTACGACACTGCAGGGATACGCACCACCGCAGGCTCCAGAGTTGATTTCGACCGCGTCCCCACCGAGGACTCCACCCCAACTGCTCGGCTGAAAGAAGCCGGGTCCATCTTGCTGGGCAAGCTGGCCATGCACGAATTCGCCCTGGGCGGCCCCGACTGGACCACGCCCTTCGAGCCAGCCCGCAACCCCTGGAATCTAGACCACATCACCGGCGGTTCCAGTAGTGGGTCGGCCTCGGCCGTATCGTCAGGACAGGCCATGGGTGCATTGGGTTCTTGCACCGGCGGCTCCATCCGCGGCCCCGCTTCTCTCTGCGGCATCGTGGGCCTGAAACCCACCTACGGCCGGGTCAGCCGCTCTGGGGTGGTCACCCTGAGTTGGTCTCAGGACCACGTGGGCCCCATGACTTGGACGGTGGAAGACAGCGCCTACATGCTCCAGGCTATCGCGGGCCATGATCCTAAGGACGCCACCAGCAGCAAAGCGCCGGTTCCCGACTATTCGCTGTCGCTCAGGGAGGACATCCGTGGCAAGGTCATTGGTCTGCCCCGCCACTATTTCTTCGACGCCGACCCCAGCGTTGACGCAGAGGTGGTAGCCGTTGTCGAGAAGGCGGTGAGCGAGCTGGAGAGTCTGGGCGCCAAGATTGAGACCGTGGAGCTGCCAAGCCTCGAATACGTGCGCGCAGCCAATACCATAATCATGGTCAGCGAGGCCTTTGCCTTCCACGAGCCGAACCTGAGGACCCGGCCCCAGGACTTTGGTGAGATCGTCCGGGCCAGGTTCCGCATCGGCGGCATGCTCAGCGCCGGAGATTACCTTCAGGCCCAACGCTGCCGCCAATGGAGCAAGCGGGAATTTGCGGCGGCGCTGCGAAAGGTAGACTTTTTTGTGACGCCGACCATGACCCAACCAGCGCCGGCGTTCGAAGGCTACGACCCCAACGACACCATCCGGGGCCGGTCCTTCACCGCGCCCTTCAACGTCACCGGGCTGCCGGCGATCTCAGTGCCATGCGGTTTTACCCAGGCGGGGCTGCCAGTGGGCATGCAGATAGCGGGTAAAGCCTTCGACGAACCAGGCGTGATCCAGGCGGCCTACACCTACCAGCAGCACGCCCGGTGGTACGAGCAACGGCCGAATATCTAGTCGGCGGCGGGGACCGGTGTCGACCTTGCCTCGGGAGGCAGTCCTTCTTCCCAATCGAGGATCAATACCCGGTCCGTCTGGTCCATGGACATGATGACTGAGGCTCCCGCTAGGCTTGTGGTCACCGATAAGGCGATAGTCAGCAGGTAGTGGTCGTAGAACCCGAACAATACGCCGCTGATCCAACCTCCGGTGGCCATCCCCAGCATCGCACCGGAGAGTTTCCAGCCGAATGAGCGGCCTGGGGAGCCCTCTCCGTAGTAACGGCGGTTGATGATTGAGAAAGCCGACCCCTCCCCGCCGTATCCGCCGCCAAAGACGACTGCAAATAGATAGAAGATCCAGGTGTTGTTGATCCAGGACAGCATCAACACCGGCAGTCCTTGCAGTACGTATATGACTTCCATGGTGCCTCTGGCGCCCAGAGAGTCGGCCAGCACCGGGGTCAAGAACCTGGTCAGTCCGCTGACTGACGCCAAGGTGCTGAGTACCCTTGCCGCCTGTCCCACGGCTGGCCGGAAACGATGTAGAATTGTGCAACCGGTAGAACCTAAGTATCTGCCAAAGCTGGAACAACTACGGAATGCATGAACACCAACGGTCGGCCCCTTAATTTAACGCTTAGCATCTTGGACCAGAGTCCGGTGCACCAGGGCGAGGACTCCGCCCTGTGCTTCCAGCGTACCATCGAGCTGGCAACCAAGGCCGACGGCTGGGTCTACCACCGCTATTGGGTGGCCGAGCACCACAGCTCAGACCGGGTTATGGGGTCGTCGCCCGAAGTCCTGATCTCCCACCTGCTGGCCAAGACCAGCCGCATCCGCGTCGGTTCTGGCGGCGTGATGCTGCAGCATTACAGCCCCTACAAGGTTGCAGAGAATTTCAATGTGCTGGCGTCCCTGGCCCCCGGCAGGGTTGACCTGGGCATCGGCCGCGGGCCCGGTGGTTTACCCCAATCGACCATGGCCTTACAAGAGGCGGTGGCCGGCGAACGATCCATCGGCGACAAAATGACTGAATTGCGCAACTTCCTCGCCGGAGACCTGTCTGAAGACCATCCATTGCACGGGCTGATAGCCAGCCCACGTCCTCCCGAATCGGCAGGCCTTTACCTGCTGGGAACGTCGGTTTCCAGCGCCGAGATGGCCGCCGAATTCGGGATTCCCTACGTGTTCGCCCTCTTCCTAAACAGTGACCAAGACGTCATGACGGATGCCATGAAGACCTACCATTCGCGGTTCGAAGCCTCAGGCCCCGGACAGAAACGGGCCATGCTCGCGCTACCCGTAGTGGTAGCAGAGTCCGCCGACGAGGCTGCCGCCTATGCCGCTGAGATAAAGGTCGTTCGTATCACCTTGGAGAGTGGCCGGACACTGACCGCCGGTAACGTGGAATCCGCTAATAACTTTGGGAAACAATCGGGCGAGAAGTTCGAGATAAACGTAACGGATGCTCCTGTGGTTCACGGCTCGCCGCAGCTGGCTGTGCAGAAGTTGTTGGACATCCAGACGTTACATAACGTGGAAGAGATAGTGGTGGTGACGGCCATTAACGACTTCGAAAGGCGGCTCCGTTCATATGAGCTGCTGAGTCAGGCGATGACCGAACGGACCAACAGTGCGGAACAAGGGCAGGAAGTAGCATGATTGAACAACGAAAGATGCGCTTGGGCGTATTCTTCTCTGGCAGCGGTGGCAACATGGCATCGTGGCGTCATCCCAGCGCCGTTCCCGACGGCGCGGTGAACCTAGAGTATTACCAAGGTATGACCCGCAAAGCCGAAGACTCCAAACTGGACTTCGTCTTCTTTGGTGATGGGCTCTATATCAGCGAGAAATCCCACCCTAATTTCCTGATTCGATTCGAGCCGCTGACACTACTGGCCGCGCTGTCGATGGTCACCACCAACATCGGTCTGGCGGCTACCCTGTCGACCACCTACAGCGACCCATACACCGTGGCCCGCCAGTTCTCGTCCATCGACCACCTAAGCAACGGCCGGGCAGGTTGGAACATCGTCACCTCGCCGCTGGAAGGCTCAGCCGCCAATTACAGCAAGCCGGAGCATCCCGAGCATGACACACGCTACCGGATGGCCGACGAGTTCGTTGAGATCACCAAAGGGCTCTGGGACTCCTGGGAGGATGACGCATTCATACGGGACAAGGAGTCAGGGGTATTCATCGACCCATCAAAGATGCACCGGCTCGACCATCAGGGTGAGTTTTACTCGGTGCAGGGCCCGCTGAACATCTCTCGCTCCAAGCAGGGCAGCCCGGTCCTGATCCAGGCCGGGTCGTCAGAAGCAGGCCGAGGATTCGCCGCCAAGGTAGCCGATGCCATCTTCACCGGTCAGGCCAACAGCGCCGACGCCGCTAGCTTCTACACTGACATCAAGCAACGGGCGGGAGAGGCTGGCCGTAAACCCGATGAAGTTCTGATCCTGCCCGGCTGCTCGCCCATCGTCGGTGACACCCCCGAAGAAGCTGAGGCGAAGTACCAGGAGATCGCGAACTTGGTGGTCGTCGGTGACGCTCTGAACTATCTGGGCCGGTATTTCAACGATATGGACTTCTCCCCCTACGACCTAGACGAGCCGTTCCCTGATCTGGGCGACTTCGGCCGTAACGGTTGGGAGAGCACCACCGACCGCATAAAGCAGGTTGCCAAGGACGAAAATCTGACCCTACGGCAGATGGCGATACGGTCGACGACTCCAAGACACCAATTCATCGGCACACCCACCCAGGTTGCGGACACGATGCAGCATTGGTTTGAAAATGGCGCGGCAGACGGCTTTATGCTGGTCCCCAGTGTCCTGCCCCAGGGCTTCGACGATTTTGTGAACCAGGTGCTGCCGATATTGAAAGAGCGGGGCTTGTTCCGCACCGAGTATGAAGCCGACACCCTCCGTGGCAATCTGGGACTGCCGAAATCAGAGAACCGGTATTCTAAGAATTCCGCTGGGAAATCCGCCGGGAAAACTGGATAGACGGGTCGCTTGGATTCACTCGTGGCGATGCAATGTCCTTCGACAAGCATAGGACGAGCGGATGTCCTTGGAATAAGTAAAAGGAGTAACTAGAAGTGCCGACTCTATTGGGCATCCACGGCTCGGTGACCAGCCCGGGCCGTTTGCACCAGGCGTTGGAGCGGGCCCTTGAGGCCGCCTCAGCCCATGACCCGTCCGTCACCACGACATTGCTTCACCTGGGGGACCACCGGATTTCGTTCGCCGACGGCCGGCCGGCTGACGCCTACGGAGATGACACCCAGAATGTGCTAGAGCAGGTAACGGCGGCGGATATGTACCTCATCGCCACGCCCATCTTCCGGGCGTCATTCACCGGCGCCCTCAAGAATCTCTTGGACCATATCGCGGTAGAAGACATGATGGGCAAGGCCTGCGGACTCATCGGTATGGGGGCCACCGACCACCACTACCTGACGGTGGACACCCAATTGCGGCCGGTCCTGGCCTGGTTCGGCGCCCACCTGGTGCCCGGTCAAGTGTACCTGCAGTCCCAGCACTTCCAGGACGGCAAGCTTGCCGAACCCAAGGCCATCGCTGGGCTGGAGGCCCTCGGCAGATCAGTAGTATCCCTGCACAAGTCCCTTTCAGGCAGTGGCGAATCAGCCGGTCCCCCGCCACTGGCCGCCGGTTAGTACGTTGGTTGCCATCGACAAAACCCTTTTTCTGGAGACCGAGTCCGAGACGGGTGAAATTGTCCGGTATGGCGTACCCATTGCCGCTTACCCATCCGAAGCGGGAAAAGTGATCGTCAACTCCCCCGGCTCCGGAGAGCTCAAGGACGGCCGTGAGGATCGCTGGCGGAACCTGGGCTTGTACCTGCAAGAGCGTGGTCTGGCCAGCTTGGTCACCTTCAATGCCCCCCGGCCCGACTTCCAGGTCCAGTTGGAATGGGAGCCCTACTCCTACCAGGGCGCCAGTTGGAACAAGATTCTTATCGAAAGCCTGAGCCATACTATCGACTGGTCGCTGGAGAACGCCAAAGAGCTTTGTGGGAATGCTTCACCGGATATCTACCTGACCGGATTTTCCTCGGGCGGTTCGTCCGTGGGAGCGGTGGCCTACCGGTACCCCAGCGTCAAGCGGATTCTGCTGCTGTCGACCTACGACAGCGTGGGAGACCCGTTCTACGAGGGGGTAACGGCCTTCACCGGCGACATCTATCTGGTCTATGGCGATCAAGACCCCATGGCCGGCTACCTGGCCCGGATACTGCGGACAGGCAAGTTCGCCGCCAAGTCTTTCCTGGTCAGGGAGGCCCCCGAGTGCGGCCACCGCTTCGATGGCGAAGCCAACACCAAACTGCTCACCCAGGCTTTTCATTGGGCCTTCGAAGGGGACAACAGCCAGCCCCTTGATCCGGGTAATTAAAATAACGAGGAATTACAAAATGCCGAGAGAAACCATCTATCTAGGAGACCCCGCAGGTCAAAAGTTGGTCAAAGGGACGTGGCGGTACGCCCGAGGCTACGTGCCCGGCGAGCCCAACGAGGGTCTGGTTGAGCAATCAGCTGGCAGCCCGGCCCGCCTGGCCGATCACGACGATTCTGGCTGGGAGATCTGCCACGACCTGGCCGAGCGGAATTCCCACGGCTTCAGCTTCATGTGGTACCGCATAAACATCACCCTCCCCGATACGGTGAACGGCCACCCGGTTGACGGTATGCGGGTCCAGTTCGAGACCTGCATCGACGACTACGGCGAGATCTGGATCGACGGCGAATGCAACCGCGACCGGGGCGCCATCCAGGGCTTCAACGTGCCCCAGCGGGTGCTGCTAAGTGACAGCGCCACCCCCGGCGAGCAGCACACCATCGCCATGCTAGCCGCCAACGGCCCCCTCGCCGCTCCTGGCGGCACCGTCTTTTGCCGCTACGCCAATCTGGGGTTTGAGTGGACTGGTGTTTAGGTTCTCAAAGCACCTACGCCCATGAACCAACAAGCAGGCTCGGGTATTCCCGGGCCTGTTTCCATTTGTGTATGGTGTCTGGGCGTCTGATGCCGCTGACGTTGCGTAGTTCATTTATGTAGGCATAAACCCTTCGGCTTTTTGACCGCATTCCGTTCACCGGCATAACTTTGTTTATTACCTGCTCCAACGGCGCGGTCACGCCAGCCCCGGAAACCCTCGTCCGCCGCGCCACCAAGACCCTCATTCTAGAGGCGACGCCGACCGGCTCCAGCAGTGATGTTGTTTCCGACGCCCGGCCGAATCATGAGCACTGCGGCGGCTGCAATACCAATCTCCGATGGCTGTTCAAGATCTGGAATGACATGTTTTCCTCTCCGGCGATCAGCAACGGCGTGGTCTACATAGGCAGCGACGACGGCCACGTTTACGCCCTCGAGTGAAGCTGGCCCGGCACCGCTTATACTATTAGCCGTTGAAAACCTGTTTGATCTAAGGGGGACACATGCGGCTTGATAATAAAGTGGCTTTGATCAGCGGCGGGGCCAGGGGAATCGGCGCCGCCGTGGCCAAGATATTTGCCCAGGAAGGTGCGAAGCTCGTCATCTGCGACATTCTGGAGGATGAGGGGCGCAAGACGGCGGAGGAGATCACCACCGCCGGAGGGGAATGCGTATTTGTTCGGCTCGACGTCACCAGCGAAACGGACTGGGAGCAGGCCGCCGCTGAGGTGACCAACCGGTTCGGCAGGCTGGATATCCTGGTCAATAACGCGGGCATCACGGCCCGGGGCAACGTTGAGGAGACCAGCGTAGCCGACTGGACCCGGACCATGGATATCAACGTAAAAGGGGCCTTCCTGGGTAGCAAACAAGCCATACCCATCATGAGGGCCGGCGGTGGTGGCTCCATCATCAACATATCTTCAGGCGCCGGTATCGCGCCCCAGCCTGGCACATCGGGCGCCTACGCAGCCAGTAAGGGGGCCGTCCGCATCTTCAGTAAATCCACCGCGATCCAATACGCCGCCGAGAATATACGGTGCAACTCGGTCCATCCCGGCCCCATCGAGACTGACATGCTCCGCGCCACCAGGCCCGACGAGAATAACCTAGAGATTATGAAGGGACGCGTCCCCCTGGGCCGGTTCGGCCGGGCGGAAGAGATTGCCTACGGAGTGTTGTATCTGGCCTCGGACGAATCGTCTTTTGTCACAGGCTCAGAGTTGGTGATTGATGGCGGCCGCACTGCCCAATAATCCGGTCTGGATACCGGTTGACCTGGGGCTGTTTTGGAACCTATAATTCGCCCAACCAATATCCGCTAAGCCGATATTCTATATGGGTAATCCCAATATATAGGGGCTCCGGTGGATACTCGTCTTTACGGCGATACTGCTTCGCACGAGGCGCTTTCGCCGATGGATCGGTGGACCAGCCTAATACCCTGACTCAGTTACAAAATGGGGGCTACAGATGGCCACTCGAGCACCGTTTCTTTCCACCCGCTACGGCGGTTATTATCACCGCGAGATACCTCAAGAAGACGCCGAACTGACTCGCATCGGCCCGGGCACGCCCTGTGGGGAGTACTTGCGCCGGTTCTGGCAGCCGGTGACCTTTTCAGACGACCTCAAGGACCTGCCGGTTGCCCTAAAGATTCTCGGCGAGGAGTTGGTTGCATTCCGGGACTTCAGCGACCGGATCGGTCTGGTGGAAGCCCACTGCCCGCACCGCGGAACATCCCTGGAGTTTGGGTTGGTGTCCGAAAAGGGCATCAGGTGCTGTTACCACGGCTGGCTCTTCGATGTGGACGGAACAATCTTGGAAACGCCGGGTGAACCGGAAGACAGCACCCTAAAGGACCGCCTGTGCCACGGCGCCTACCCGACTCATGAATACAATGGCATCGTATTCGCCTACATGGGTCCGCCGGACCAGATGCCTCCTTTCCCTCTGTTCGACTCCTACGAACGGGAAGGGTACCGCATGATTCCCGGCAAGAAGTACGACTACCCCTGCAACTGGCTGCAAATTCTGGAGAACGCCATGGACCCGGTCCACACATCGTTCCTCCACACCATCGTCTCCGGATCGCAGTTCACAGAAGAATTCGGCGTGATACCCGAACTGGACTTCATCGAGACCCCAGCCGGCATGATCTACATCGCCACCCGACGCATGGGCGACAACGTCTGGGTGCGGATGGTAGAGAACATCATGCCGAACCTGCAGCAGGTGGCGCCCATCTGGGAGACCGGTCAGGATCCCCATGAGTTCGACGGCCCCATGATGAGCCGTTGGATCGTACCCCAAGACGATACCCACACCATGCTGCTGGAGTTCCGGCACATCAGCGTGACGGACGAAAGCACACCGGCATGGTGGGCTGACCGAGAGCAGATGCTCCCCGCCCAACTGCCGATTACCGAGAACCTGGAAGACCAGCAACGCCAGCCCTCGGACTACGAAGCCCAGGTCAGCCAGAGGCCCATAGCCATCCACGGCATGGAGCACCTCGGGGCCACCGACCGTGGCATCACCATGTTCCGCAAGCTGGTCAAGAACGGAATCCAGGCTGTGCAGGAAGGGCGAGACCCAGATGCGCTGTCCCGGGACGAGAAGCCGCAATCGACCTATTGCAACGATACCGTGGTCTACTCACCGGCAGTGGGTAGCGCCGAAGAGGACATCAAGAGCATTAGGGATATTGGCCGGAAACTGGCGGAAGACTACATCTCAAACCCGCCACTAGCAAAATAGACCTAGACTCAGAGCCAAGCATAAATTCAGCCCAGGAATCGCTCCTGGGCTGAATTTTGCTATCTGGTTTAGTTTGCCTGGCCTGGGTTCTGGAAGTACAATCTCCCAGACTCCCGGTGCGAGTACCGGCAACTAACATCGGTGGAAGGACGGGCATGACCAGCGACACATCAACTGTGGTCTCACTGCGTGGGGTGGACGTTCCCGTAGTAAAGCAGGGCTCCGGCCCTCCGGTATTGGTGCTACACGGAGGAGACGGCCCGTTGGACCGGTTGCCTTTCGCAGAGAGTCTTTCCGGCAGTTTTGAGTTAATGCATCCTACCCATCCCGGCTTCGGCGGCACGCCCATCCCTGAGCATTTTGACAGCCTGCAAGACCTGATATTCCTCTATCTGGACCTGATCGACTCTCTGGACCTCAAAGGCCCCATACTGATGGGGTTCTCCATGGGCGGTTGGTTGGCTGCTGAGCTTGCCGTGATCAGCGCCGGCCGTTTCTCCAAGCTGGTCTTGGTGGACTCGGTGGGTATCAAGCCGGGCGGCCCCTTCGACCGTGACGTGGCCGACGTATTTGCCCTACCGGCCGAGGAACTGTTGAATGCAGCTTGGCATGACCGTTCCCAGGCCCCGGACTTCGCGAAGATGACAGACGACGAGTTACAGACGGTGGCGGCCAACAGGGTTGCCCACGGGCTCTATACCTGGGAACCATACATGCATAACCCGAAACTCCGCTACCGCTTGCATCGAATCGACATACCCACGCTGCTGGTCTGGGGCGAGAACGACGGCATAGTGACCACCGACTATGGCGCGGCGCTGCGGGACTTGATACCCAGCGCGAGCATGTCTGTGATTTCCCAGGCGGGGCATAACCCGCATATCGAGCAGCCCGGCGGGTTTGTGGCCCGTTTCATGGAATTCGCTTCAAGCTAGTTGGCCGTTAATAGACCCTGGTTGTTTCAAAATCGTTATGTAGTAGGTGCCTGATTTGAGAGCCTGGTTTTTCACCGAAGACGCCTATCCAGACCTTCCGGACGTCGGCTCCTACGAGTCCATACGGGTGAACCTGCCCAATAAGCATTTCGACCCCAGCAGAGGTGCCGACCTCTACAACATGTATCTGGATATGTGGTGCGCGGCCGACGAGATGGGCCTCAACATCATGAACAATGAGCACCACCAGACGGCCACCTGTATGGTCCCGGCGGCGCCCATCATGCTGGGCATACTGGCTAGAGAGACCAAGAACGCCCGGCTGCTCATTCTGGGTAATCCAGTAGCCAACCGCAGCCAACCTGTCCGCGTGGCGGAAGAGATGGCGTTGATCGACGTGCTGTCCAGGGGCCGCCTGGAATGCGGTTTCGTGCGCGGTGTGCCGTATGAGATTGCGCCGGCCAATGTCTTCCCATACCGGGGAACCGAGAAGCTGTGGGAGGCCCACGACTTGATCACCAAAGCCTGGACCACCCACGACGGGCCCTTCAGTTTCGAAGGCCGTTGGTTCCACGCCCGGCAGATCAACATTTGGCCCCGGCCCTACCAGCAGCCACACCCTCCGGTATGGGTAACCATGGGCAGCGCTGAGTCTGCCGCCCAGGTCGCGCAAAGGGGGCATATCGGGGCGGTGTTCCTCGCCGGTTATCCCCGGATACGGAGCATCTTCGACGGTTACCGTCAGGGATACCTCGACTCCCACGGAAAGGAGATGCCCATAGACCGGCTGGCCTACTGCGCCCTGATCAGTGTCGGCAAGACCGAGCAAGAGGGACTGGATGTCGCCGAGAAACTGCTCTGGTACATGACCTCAAACAAGGTCCCGCCCCAGTACAGCAACCCGCCCGGCTACCACTCAACGGCCATGGCGGCCACCATGATGCGGGGCAATAGTTCCGGCACCGGCCTGCCGACCGCCACAACCCTGGCGGAGCAGATGGCGCGGGGCAACGTCTTCGCCGGTACGCCAGACCAGGTATATGACCAGATCAAGAAATTCTATGATTACTGCGGTGGATTCGGCAACCTGATGATGATGAGTCAGGCGGGGTTCATGACCTTCGACGAGACACTGTCGTCAATTAAGCTTTTCAGCGAGGAGGTCTATCCTCGCCTGAAGGAGCTGACCGCTGGCTACGACGCTGGCCGGATGCAGGAAATAAGGGCCACGCTGCCCGACGTTGAAAATATCAATGTCAGTGCTCTAGCCTCCGAATTTGTGCGTTAGAGTGAGAGCATTTTATGGCCGCTCTTCCTGGTTCGGGACTCTCCTGGGCGAAGACCCGTTGGCCGGGGAAGGCATCCGGTTCACCTGCATGGTTGAGCTGGCTGAAAGCGCGGGCGAGCTGCTGCTAACTTCCAATGACCCCAACGAACAACCTTTCATAGACTGCCGTTACTTGGAGGCGCCGCGGGACCGGGA
>VFHF01000117.1 GCA_009392095.1 SAR202 cluster bacterium | reverse complement strand
CCCAACAGCACCATAAAGTTAAGCAAGGCTTCCGGAAGTATGCCATCTTCTTTGTACTCGCCAATGGCCGTGGCGCCGTGCCGTTTGGAGAGCTTGGCCCGGTCCGGGCCCATGATCATGGGCAAGTGGGCGAACTTAGGAGGCTCGAACCCCAGGGCTTTAAATAACTGTACGTGGCGCGGCGTGCTGGGCAGCCATTCCTCGGCCCGCATGATGTGGCTAATTTCCATCAAGTAGTCATCGGCCACCACGGCTAGATGGTACGTCGGAAATCCGTCCGACTTCATGATTATGAAGTCGTTCAGGGTTTCGTTTCGCCATTCCACTTCGCCGCGAATCAGGTCGTCAACGCTGGTGACGCCCTCTTTGGGCATGGCGAACCGGACAACCTTGGATTCTCCTCCCCCACTGAGTTTAGCAATATCTGCTTGGGTCAGGTCCCGGCATTGGCAGTCGGCGCTGGCCGAAACACTACGGTCGCGCTGCCTCTGATCGTCTTCCGCCGGCGGCTTCTGGCTGCAGTAACAATGGTAGGCATTGCCTTGAGAGACCAGTCTCTCGGCCAGTTCATGGTAAATCTCGAGCCGTTCTGACTGGAAATAAGGTCCGTAGGGACCGTCCACTTCGGGGCCCTCATCCCAATCGATATTCAGCCAGCGAAGGCCGTCGAGCATGGCCTCTATGGAGCCCGGGACAAGACGCGCCTGGTCGGTGTCTTCAACCCTGACGATGAACTTGCCGCCGTGGTGACGAGCGAAAAGCCAGTTGAAAAGAGCCGTCCGGATGTTGCCGATATGGGGCAATCCAGTGGGGCTGGGCGCAAACCGAACGCGGACTTCTCCGGGCAATTTCGCTCTCCGGGTGAATAATTATGGGCGCCTAGTATTGTAGCACTAACCACGACTGTCCTTAGCCTTTCGGGCTGGTCGGCTAACGCGGGAAGTGTGCCCGACTTACCCGGCTCGTAGCGCGTCCACCGCCGGAGCCAAGTCAGGCGGCAGGTCAGTCTTGAACTCAAGGGGCTCGCCGGAGGCCGGGTGGTTGAAGCCCAGATGGAATGCGTGGAGGAAGTGCCGGTCCACCATGGGGCTGGTGTGTCCGTAAGTGGTGTCGCCAACCAAGGGGTGGCCTATGTGGGCCATATGCACTCTGATCTGGTGGGTGCGGCCTGTTTCCAGGGACAACTCCAACAGGCTGTGGGCTTGGAACTGCTCTCGCACCAGATAGCCGGTACGGGCTTCTTTGCCACCCACAACCACCGCCATGCGGGTGCGCCGGCGGGGGTGGCGGGCTATCGGTGCGTCTACCTTTCCTTTTAGGGACGTTGGCGTTCCTTCCACCAGGGCCAAATAACCTTTCGTGACCTCCCGGGCCTTGATCTGGGCGGACAAGTGGTTGTGGGCCTGATGGGTCTTGGCCACCATCATCAGCCCCGATGTGTCCTTGTCCAAACGGTGGATTATCCCAGGACGGATTTCTCCGCCGATGCCTTGGATATCGGGGCACATAGCCAGCAGGGCGTTGACCAAGGTCATGTCTGGGTGGCCCGGTCCGGGGTGGACCGCCAGGCCGGCGGGTTTGTCGATCACGACCAGTTCCGCATCTTGGTAGACCACGGTAACCGGGATATCTTGGGCCACCAGACCGGAGGGTCTTGGCGGCGGCACGGATAGGGAAACTAGATCCCCGGCCCTAACTTTCCCAGAAGGCTTGGCCAGCCTGCCGTTCACCAACACCCGTTCATCGACGATTAGTTTTTGGAGCTGGCTGCGGGTTAGCCCAGTATCCTGCCCGGCTAGAAACTGATCGAGCCTGGACTCGTCAACGACCACTGTGAACTCGTGGAGGGCCGTTTCCAGCGTCAAATCGGCCGTTCTCCCACCAATCTTTCTTTAACGCCGCAGGTGGAGCATCGCCAGCCGCCCCCGACCGTGCGCATCTCGCCGTTGCACACAGGGCACCAGTTATACCAGCCCATAGATCCGGAGGTCTTGCCGCCGGACGGCTCAGCGATCAGGAATATATACCCAAGAATCACAAGGCCGGTGATGATTGAAGCGTCGGCCACATTGAACACGGGCCAGGTACCCACGTCTACAAAGTCGGTGACATGATTGATCAAAAGCCGGTCTAGCAGGTTGCCCATTGCGCCGCCGATCTGCAGTCCAAGACTAAGCCGCAACAATCCGGTGGGCGCCACCTGGCTGCGGTAGATCAGAATCAGGATCGCGATGCCGATGATCGAAACGAAGATCAGAGGCGTGTTCTGGTCTTGAAAGATGCCAAATGCGCTGCCGGTATTATGAGTGTGGGTAAACCGGAAAAATCCGGTGGCGGGGAACGATTCACGGAACTGCAATTGGTCCCGCACCAGGAATTTGCTGAACTGGTCTATGATGAAAACCAGGGCGGCCAGTTGAATCAGGACAAAGTCCTTGTAGATGGGTATGCGGGGTATAACGGCGCTCACGTATGGGTCTCCGGTCCCGCCTGGGTACTATCGTTTATAGCCGGGTTTCAACTTATCGGTAAAGAACCGGTGGACTTCCGGCACCAAACGTGATTCCTGGCCATACCAGAAATGGTCTACACCATCGAACAATTTGAACTCGATCGCGTTTTTGAAACTGGCCAACTCCGCGTCCAGTTGTGTCGAATCCACCAACCGGTCTCTGTCTCCTGTAACGATCATGGCCGGTACTTTGGATTCCTTTAGGGGAGTATCTTCGACTGCCCGGAAGGGAGGGGACACCAGGACGATGACATCGGCCTCGTCGTGCAGCTCGCCGTGGCGCAAGATCACCGACGTACCAAAAGAATACCCGATCAGACCGGTCTTGCCGTTGGTGTCTGGCCAAGCCTTGATCAACTCAAGGGCCGCCAGCACCTCTTGGGATTCTTTTTCACCTCCGGTGTGCTCGCCCTGGCTGCCGCCCACGCCCCTGAAGTTGAACCGCAGGGTGACAAAGCCTTCCTGTGCCAAACCCAGTGCCAAGGCCAAGACCACGTTGTTATCCATGTTGCCGCCGTGGAGCGGGTGGGGATGGCAGATGACCACGCCTGGCCAGGGGCCGGCGCCGTCGTCGGGCTGGGCCACCACGCCCTCGAATGTGAGTCCATCTGCTTCGAATGAAACGGCGCTTTGACGCACGGTAAATGCTCCTATTTGGGGTATATCTATCTTAGGTAAACACCAGGTCTTTGGCAAGAATTTTCGCTCTGAGGTCGAACAGAATCTCGGAGATTGAAGTAGACCTGCCCATCAGAAAAGAGATTCCTCGGCTTGCGCCTCGGAATCACAAAGGCAGACTCTGCCCGTGCAGGCGCAATCCTGATAGAATACCGCGTAGTTCTCATGGCTAGTCATTAGGGAGGGATCATACACATGGCAAAGATCGACCTGCGCAGCGATACAGTCACCAAACCCACCGACGAGATGCGCCGGGCCATGGCCGAGGCCGAGGTTGGCGACGATGTTTTCGGCGAGGACCCCTCCATCAACGAGCTACAAGAGCTGGCCGCCGCCATGCTGGGGCATGAAGCGGGGCTGCTTACCGCCAGCGGCACTATGAGCAACCTCTTGGCCACACTCACCTACTGCAACCACGGCGACGAGATCGTCATGGGCGACCAGGCCCACATGTTCTGGAACGAAGGCGGAGGTCAGGCCGCCTTGGCCGGCGTGCAAACCAGACTGATTCCCCAGAACGCGACCGGTGGAATCGATGCCGCAGACGTGGCCCGGAACATTCGGCCGGCCGGCAACCCCCACGTTGCCGCAACCAAGATAGTCTGCCTGGAGAACACTCAAAACCGGTGCAGCGGCATGATAATGACTCCCGCTGAGACCAAAGCTGTCTGCGACGTGGCCCACGAGTCCGGCGTGGCGGTACATCTAGACGGGGCGCGCATATTCAATGCCGCAGTAGCCCTTGAGATCCCAGTTGCGGAGTTGACTCGCGACGTTGATGACGCCAGCTTCTGTCTGTCGAAAGCGCTGAGCTGCCCGGTGGGTTCGGTGCTCGTCGGCTCCAAAGAATTCATCGGAGAAGCCAAAAGATGGCGGAAGATGGTGGGCGGCGGCATGCGGCAGGCAGGTATTTTGGCCGCAGCCGGACTGGTGGCCTTGGACACCATGGTCGATCGGCTGGCCGAGGACCATCAAAACGCACGCCGCCTGGCTACGGGCCTGGCCAACATCAACGGACTAACCGTGGACGCCGATAGCATACAGACCAACATCGTAATCTTCGACGTTGATGAAAGTGTGGGTACCGCCCCTGACTTCATTAAAGCCATGGACACCGCTGAAGTTCAGGTCTCTTACCCCGGCGAGCGGTCCGTCCGCATGGTGACCCACCGGCACATCTCAGGCGATGATGTAGAAGAAGCATTGTCCCGTACCTCCAAGGTCGTTCGGGAACTTAAGTGATAAGGGCTGATCATGTCTAATATTACGCTGAAATTCAGCCATACGGGTGGCAAACGGCGTCTGGGATCAACCTGATTGGCTGACCTGCCACCCGACGAGCGGTCCCGCAAGTTGCAATTGCGGACCTACTACATAGCTTGCGCCGCCTTGGCTATCGCCGTGGGCCATGTGGTCTACGCCGTTTTCCGGGACCATATCCTTGATTAGCGGCCGTGCGTGGTAAATATCTGCTCCAATCAGGAACCCGTCTGAACCGGCAGGTCCATTGGGTTGCCTACTGTGCCATTCACCATTAACATGCTCTCAGATGCACGGCCTTACGGGGCTGGTTCATCACCAACTTTTGTGGAGGTGCACAGGTTCTAGAACGCATTCTTTCTTGGTTTCGCCGCCCAACAGCGGAGATTGAAATCGAAACAACCGGTGGGTCGTTTCGACCCGGCGGCACAATAGATATCCAGGTGACGATACGGTCGAAAGCGGGAGTCAAGATCAAGACCGGCCAGGTGGAATTAGCCTGTACCGAGCAGTCGTGGCACAAAGAATCGCCCCGGGATAGTGGACACGGAAAGCTGGGTTCCCACTCTGCTCTGTCACAACCGCTGGTCCAATCTTTCATCGCAGACACTGAGATTACCAGCGAAGAACCCGTCGTCCGTTACGCGAGATTCCAGATACCCGATCAGGCCCCGCCCACCGTCCACGGCTCCATCGCCCAGGTTTCATGGGAGGTCACGGGCCGTTTGGAAATGGAGTCCGGCAATACGGTCGCCGCATCCAGCGAGATTACGGTCCTGGCGCCCCCGGTGGTCCATGCAGGACGTAGCGCGGCAGACCTCACGGAAGAGGCAACCTTCACCGGGTGCATCCTGACGATGGTGTTGGTTAACGATGTGGTAGGCGTTGGCGGATATCTGGAGGGCGAGCTTCGGGCGCGCATGAACATCACGGACCAAGTAAAAGACATCCGGATGGAATTGCACAGCACGGAAAAGTCGGGCGACCGCGAGGACGAATCGGTCCGGGAACGAATCTCTCTGGAAAAGGATGTTCAGCTTACATCCGAACGGCCCTACGTCTGGGCATTCAGTCTGCCCGTGCCGGAACGGACCCTGCCAACGGTGCAGAATGGCCGCACCTCTGTCTCGTGGCGTCTCAAAGCGGTGGTGGATACCGACACCGCAAACGCCGAGTACCACCTGGAGCGGAAAGTCCAGATCTTCACATCAACCTAGACGTTGTGATCGTATTGGGCTTGGCCGTCGTCATCCTTGGCTTGGCCGCCCCACCAGCGCTTGAGCCGTTGTCCGATTTCTAACTCCGCGCCCTCTTCACTGGGCTGATAATAACGCCTTCCCTTGAGAGACGGCGGTAGATATTCCTGTTCCTCGAAATGGCCTTCGAAGTCATGGGAGTACTTGTAATCCTTGCCGTAACCCATGTCCTTCATCATCCCGGTCACTGCGTTGCGCAGGTGCAGGGGCACCGGCTCGTTGGCCTGCTCCCGCCCGTCCCGCATGGCTTGGTTCAACCCCGCATAGACCGAGTTGCTCTTGGGCGCGGTGGCCAGATAGACCGTGGCCTCCGCCAAGGGTATGCGCCCCTCGGGCATCCCCAAGAAATGGACTGCCTGCTGGGCCGCGATCGCCACGGACAACGCCTGCGGTTCAGCCAGGCCAATGTCCTCTGAAGCCAAAATAACCAGTCGGCGGGCGATGAACAGCGGGTCCTCCCCCGATTCGATCATCCGGGCCAGCCAGTACAGAGCCCCGTCCGGTGACGAACCCCGGACCGATTTGATGAAGGCCGATATGGTGTCGTAGTGGCTCTCTCCAGTCTTGTCGTACATCGGGGAGCGTCTTTGTAGGGCGTCGGCGATGGTCTCCAAGTCTATCTGGCGCTTTCCCTCGGCATCCGGGGTGAAGGAGTAGGCCGCCGTCTCCAAGGCATTCAGGGCAATACGCGCGTCGCCGTTGGATATGTTCACCAGATGGTCCAAGGCATCTTCGCCCAGACTTGCGTTCAATGGACCCAGTCCCCTCATCTGGTCAGCCAATGCCCGGTTAACTATCGACGCCATCTGGGCCGGCTCCAGGCTTTGCAACGCAAACACCCGGCAGCGTGAGAGCAGAGGGGCAATGACCTCAAAGGAGGGGTTCTCGGTGGTCGCTCCTATGAAAGTGATTGTGCCGTCCTCAACGTGGGGCAGGATAACGTCCTGCTGGGCCTTGTTGAACCGGTGAATCTCGTCCACGAACAAGATGGTCGACTGCTGATGCATCCCCTTCCGATCTTTGGCTTCGGCCACTATGCGCCGGAGGTCGGCCACGCCCGAGGTTACGGCGCTGACCGGTTGAAAATCTGACTGGGTGGACGAGGCTACTAGGCGCGCCAAGGTCGTCTTCCCGGTGCCCGGCGGGCCCCATAGGATGATGGACGGCAGCCGTCCGGCGGCGATCGACCGCAGGAGCACGCGGTCCGGGTCGACTATCTGGTCCTGGCCGACAAATTCGTCGAAGGTGCTTGGGCGCATGCGCTCAGCAAGAGGAGCATCACGCTCCGCCTGGGCCTTTCTGCCATGCTCGAACAATGACTCTGATGAGCTCATAGCCGTTCACCTATCAATCGCAGGTTCGTGTCGGGTCACCGGAAGTTGGGCATGACCTCTTTTGCGAATAGCTTCATGGAACTTTTCACTAGCTCGTGGGGTAACATTCCGCCGATGTTGAACCAGCACATGAATTCCTGGGGGCCGTAGATATCTTTTAGCTGCTCCAGTTTGGCTGACACCTGATCAGGCGTACCCACTGCGGCGAATTCGTCCATGACGATCTCTGCGGTCAGTGTATCGGCGCGGCTGGTGCCTTTACTGACGCCGCGGGCCCGTCCGATGTCTCGCAACGTTTCCAAGTAGTTATCGACGGTCTTTGTGAACCCGGCCTTCGCTTCGCATTCGGTTTCGGCCACGTGCATGGGCACGTTGACGTTGACCTTCACATTGGCGCTATCGTGGCCATTTTCAGCCAGTTCGGCCCGGTAGGATGCCAGCCCGGCTAGCGCCCCTTCCTTGGTCACGATGGTTGGCGCAACCAGGATGTTGTGACCCAACGATCCCACGATGCCGAAGGTGTCCGCGCTGTTGGCGGCCACGTACACCGGAGGGCGGGGTTGCTGTATCGGCCTGGGTGTCACACACTGCCCGTGGGCCTGGTAGTACTTACCCTCATAGGTGAAGTCTTCTTGCTCCCATAACCCCAGCACTACATCCAAGGCCTCCAAGAACCGGCCTCTTCCTTCTTCCTGGTCGATTCCGTAGCCCTGGAAATGGGTTGGCATGGAACCGCGGCCGACACCAAAGATGGCCCGTCCGTTAGACAGAACGTCTAGCGTCGCGGCCTCCTCGGCCAGCCGCACCGGTTGGTGAAGTGGCAGCAGGTTGACGGCATTGCCGATGCGGATGCGCTTGGTGATTTGAGCGACTGCCGCTCCGATCATCATCGGGGCCGACATCACCGAGAACCGTGGATTAAAGTGCAATTCCGCCAGCCAGGCGGCGCCGAATCCCAGCTCGTCGGCCAGTTGGCATTGGGCGATGGTGTCCTGAATACGGGCGGCGGGAATTTGGTCTACCGCGCACGGGAGCTGGTAGAAAACGGCGAACTCCATGAATGTCTCCTAAAGGGGAACGGATGGGCCTGCGTATTCTAATACAAAGATCACCAATCGGGGCCGGGGCGGGGTCAGTCTTCCGCCACCGAGCCGTTTTCCTGCGGAATGACCCGTGCCTAGTTACCGGCGGGAATCAAGCTTCCAAAATGCCACCCTGAGCGGAGCGAAGGGTCTGCCAAGGTGATCATTGAAAGATCCTTCGTCGGCCTTCGGCACTCCTCAGGATGACGG
>VFHF01000116.1 GCA_009392095.1 SAR202 cluster bacterium | reverse complement strand
CTGTCCCGTTCGATACTTAATCCCTGAATCTACTGGCCGCCTGCGACAGTGGCCGTCCTATTGACCGAGTGGGATTTTGCTTATTGTCACAGCGCCGATATTATGCATCGCGGTTTGGGTGGACCATCACTCAACCACGATTCACCTTTGGTATGGGGACACTAGCAACATCCGCGGGAAAAAGTCAATGGTGAATCGAGGCAATTTGGTTTTTTATTAATTTAAAATTTTGACCGTAAATCGGCCCAAATCCGGCCGGCACACGGGCCCAACCGCCACATCTTAAAATCGACAAGCGGGCAGGGAGAGGGGTCTTCGGGCGGCGGATCCTGGCATCGCCTGTCGAGATTTGCCGTGCCCCTTTGCTCCCTATATAATCGTGAGGCCAGACAGACACAGGAATAAACGCGCATCGATCAGCCTCGCGGACGATCAAGTTTTATGCAGGGGGCTTCCGACCAGCCCCCATTCTATTTTCTAGGGCGGCCAGGCGTCCTGGCCGGACCGAGGTAAGGGAGCAGCAATGCCGAGGAAGCGGACGACTCGCGCCCAAGCCAATGGGACGCTTTCCAAATCATCACTTTCCAAGGGGCTCGAGGCCTCCGATCTGGTGGACTATTACACCAGACTGGTCCAAGCGCGGACCATCGACGAGCGCATCTGGGCGTTGAACCGCCAGGGCAAGGTGCCGATCGCGGCTTCAAGCCAAGGCCATGAAGCCGCCCAATTAGGCAGCTTGCTGGCCGCCGAGAAAGACGGAGACTGTTTCCTGTTCCCTTACTACCGTGACCTGGCCCTTAAGGTCGCCGCCGGGCTAACGCCGGTCCAAACGATGATGTCGTTCATGGGCAAGGCTGGGGACCCCTATAGCAACGGCCGCCAGTTCCCTCTCCAGGGCGCTGACCTGCCCCACAAGATCATCCAAATCTCCAACGTTGTGGCCGCCGGTCTAACTCAGTCCGTCGGTTACGCTTTGGGCTGCCGCATGGCCGGCGAAAAGACGGTGGTCCTGGTCTATTTTGGCGATGGCGCAACCAGCCAAGGTGAGACCCACGAGGCCATGAACTTCGCGTCGATACACAAGCTGCCGGTGATCTTCATCTGTGAGAATAACCGCTACGCCATCTCCACGCCTCAAAACGCCCAGATGGTCGTTGAAGAGGTGTCCGGGCGCGCAGCCAGCTACGGCTTCCCCGGGTTCACCGTGGACGGCATGGACCTAATGTCTTGCTACGAGGCCACCAGGGAGGCCATCACCCACGCCCGGAGCCAAGGGCCGGTGCTCCTGGAAATGAAAGTGGAACGGTTCATGTCTCATACCACTGACGATGACGACCGCCGCTACCGGCCCGAGGGTGAAGTCGAAAGAGCCCGCGAACGGGACCCGGTACTAACCCTAGCCCGGACTCTGATCGAAGAGGGCATCCTAACCCAGGAGCAGGTGGACGAGATTGCCGCTACAGCCCTCCAGGCAACGGACGAAGCCACCGACATCGCCGAAGCATCAACACTACCTGACGAGTCTGTACTGCACGACTCAGTCTACAGTCCTTAGGAGACATATTGACCGTTAAGAGTGTCGTAGAAGCCGTCCGGGAAGCCATTTTTGAAGAGATGACCCGCGACCCCAAGGTATTCGTCATGGGCGAAGACGTGGGCATCCGCGGTGGAGTGTTTTTGGCCACCCAGGGCCTGGCAGAAGAGTTCGGCAACGAACGCATAATCGACGCTCCCTTGGCCGAAGCCTCCATCATGGGTATCGCGCTGGGCGCCGCATTCAGCGGGATGCGCCCCATTCCGGAGATCCAGTTCTCCGACTTCGTTTGGCCTTCCATCAACCAGTTGATCGGAGAAGCGGCCCGAACCTGCTATGGGACGAACGGAGCAGTCCCGGTTCCCATGGTCATCCGCATGCCATATGGCGGTGGGATCCGTGGCGGTCTCTTCCATTCCCAGAACGTGGAGACCCACTTCTTCCACACTCCGGGACTGAAAGTTGTGGCCCCTTGCACGCCCTACGATGCCAAGGGTCTTTTGAAGTCGGCCATCCGCGACAACAACCCGGTGGTGTTTCTGGAGCACAAGAAGACCTACCGGTTAGTCCGAGGCGAGGTGCCCGACGAGGAGTACACCCTGCCTCTCGGGAAGGCAGACATCAAACGGGTGGGGAGTCATGTCACCGTGGTGTCCTACGGCCTGACCCTCCATTATTGCCTCGAAGCCGCCGAAGAACTGGCCGGCGAGGGCGTTGACGTGGAGGTGGTAGACCTGAGAACGTTGAGTCCTCTGGACACCGGAACCATTCTTGAATCGGTGACGAAAACGGGCAAGCTGGCCATCGTTCATGAAGACAACATCACCGGTGGTGTTGGCGCTGAGATCGCGGCCCTGGCAGCCGGCCAAGCCTTCGAGTACCTGGACGGTCCGGTCACCAGGATCTGCGGGCCGGACGTTCCCACCATGCCCTTCGCCCAGACCTTGGAAGACGCTTATATGCCCTCCTCGGACAAGATCGCAGACGGACTCCGCAAACTAGCGGCGTATTAGATGACTGGTACAAAATTATGTCGGTAACCATAGAACTCCCTCATGTCGGCGAATCGGTGGTCGAAGGGACCATCGGCAAGTGGCTCAAACAGCCTGGCGATGCCGTTAAGCGATACGAGCCGCTGGTTGAGATCATCACCGACAAAGTGACCATGGAAGTTCCATCGCCCGTCGATGGATCTCTGGTTCGGTTGCTGGCCGAAGAAGGCGAAACCCTGCCCATGGGCGCGCCCATCGCTGAGGTGGCCACCGCCGACAGTCCCGAGGGCGCCGAACCAGAAACAGCTTCTATCCAGGTGGAAACTGCGGCCCCCAGCTCACCTGGAACCACCGGCCAACTCTTGAGGGATGTCACTCCGGTGGGGCCCACCGGTGGCGCGGTGGTAGAGAACTTGGAGCCCGCCGGAGCGTCGACTGCAGCTTCGGCTTCACGGCCCGCAGCCGCAGCAACGCCTACTTCGGCCAAACCCGTGACTCAACCCGCAGCGGCCACTACCGGCCAGACCCGCCTATCACCGGCTGTCCGGCGCTTGGCCCAGGAACACTCCGTGGACGTGTCCCGGATCCAAGGCTCCGGTCTTGGTGGGCGTATAACCAGGGAAGACGTCCTAAAATACGTCGAAAGCGGCGCGGCCGGAGCTTCGGCCGCCGCGCCGGCTCGCCCGGTCGTAGGCGAAACCTCGGCAGACGGACAGGAGACCCATGTCCCGCTGACACCGGTCAGGCGTATGATCGCCGAGGCCATGGTCCGCAGCGTAACCGAGATTCCGCACGCCTGGAGCACGGTGGAAATCGATGTTACCGGCCTGGTCGCCCTTCGAACGTCGGTTAGAGCCGAGTTTGAACAAAAGCAAGGCGGCTCCCTGACATTCCTGCCATTCATCTCCAAAGCTGTGGTTGAAGCGTTGAGATCGTTCCCCACCATGAACGCCACCTGGGGTGGCGACAAGATCATCCTCAAGAACCGGATTAACCTGGGCCTAGCGGTGGCCGCGCCGGACGGATTGATGGTCCCGGTGCTCCACAACGCCGACCAACTCAGTATCGCCGGACTAGCCGGGGGCGCCAACGACTTGGCGGAGCGGGCCAGGACCAAGAAACTGACCCTGAACGATGTGCAAGGCGGCACATTCACGTTGAATAACACCGGGGCATTGGGCTCCTTTGCATCCGGTCCCATCATCAACTATCCCCAGGCCGGCATCATGACCTTCGAGACGATCCAGAAGCGGGCCGTTGTTATTGACGACGCCATCGCCATCCGGTCGATGATGAACGTCTGCCTGTCTTTCGATCACCGCATCAACGACGGCGCCGAAGCCAGCGGGTTCCTGTCGGCGGTGAAGAACAGGCTGCAGTCGATGGCGCCCGGCACGTCCATCTATTAGGTGGGGATGCCCATCCCCAACTTGTGCCGCGCCGTCTGGCTCGGTGATGTGGACTACCAGAAAGCCTACGACTTGCAACTGTCGTTGGTGGAAAAGGTTCTCTCTGGCCAAGAGCCGAACACCCTGCTCATGCTGGAGCACCCCCACGTCTACACCAAGGGCCGTCTGAGCAAAGATTCGGACGTCCTGTTGACTGAGGAAGAGCTGGCGGCCAAGGGAATCCCAGTCTACGAGACCGACCGAGGCGGCCAGGTGACCTACCACGGGCCGGGGCAGCTGGTGGTTTACCCAATAGTGAACCTGAAGGACTGGGGCGGGCCGGTTAAATACGTCCGGGCCCTGGAGCAGGTGGTCATAGCCACACTGACTGAGATGGGAATCACCGCCAACTGCGAGTCCGGCAACACCGGCGTGTGGACAAGCCAGGGCAAACTCGCAGCCATCGGCGTAAAGATCAGCCGCGGCATCGCCTTCCACGGCTTCGCACTAAACGTGAACACCGACCTCGCCTACTACCAGAACATCATCCCCTGCGGAATAGCAGACCGGCCAGTGACCAGCATGGCTTCTATATTGGGACAGCCAGTAGACATAGAGTTGGTGCGCTACGGGATGGTCTACCAATTCGGGCGTGAGTTTGGGTGGAGGATGGAGGGAGGGGTGTTGGTTTAATTTAGTGCGGGTTTGGTTTCAGACAACTTCACAGTAACTACCGCGCAATCGATATCGCTAGTCACCGGAAATCTATGTCCTTTACCCCATATATCCTCTAGAGGCAGCGCTGATTCTGCCGGAAATTCTGACCGATTATGACACAGTAAAGATAATTATTCGGCGTTAAGAAGCCACGGCTTTTTTGACACTCACAACCCGCATTGCTACACTCGGCTAGCTTGGCCTTAGAGGCCTGCGGAGGTACATACATGGCAGTGTCGCAGAAGGTCCGGCGGTTCATGGAAGAAGGTGGCTGGATCCGCCGCGTCTTCGAGGAGGGAATGGCGCTCAAAGCCCAGATCGGGGCCGACAAAGTGTTCGATCTGTCTCTGGGCAACCCGGTGATGGAGCCCCCCAAGGAGTTCCATGATGAGCTACGCCGCCTAGCCAACACCCCTCTTTCTGGGATGCACCGATACATGCCCAACCCCGGATACATGGAGACTCGCCAAGCCGTGGCGGACACTCTGCAGGCTGAGAGCGGATTGGACTTCGGCGCAGGCGACGTGATCATGACCTGCGGGGCGGCCGCTGCAGCCAACGTGGTGCTGAAGACCATCTTGAATGAGTGCGATGAAGTAATAATCCTGTCGCCCTACTTCTGGGAATACCTCTATTACATCGACAACCACGGCGGCGTGGCGGTGGTGGCCGCCTGCGACGACCAGTTCCAGCCCGACCTCGCTGCAATCGAAGCTGTCATGACTCCCAAAACACGGGCCATCATGGTCAACTCCCCGAACAACCCCTCCGGCGCCGTCTATTCAGAGGACAGCATCAAGGGACTGGCAGCCTTATTGGAACGAAAGCAGGCCGAGCACGGCACCGAGATCTTCATCATCAGTGACGAGCCCTACCGGCGCATAATCTTCGACGGCATGACCTTCCCACAGATACTGCCCCATTACGACAACAGCGTGGTGGTCACCTCCCACGCCAAGGACCTGGCGCTGCCGGGTGAGCGCATCGGCTACATAGCAGTGAACCCCAATTACGCCGGCAAAGAGGAATTATCCGGCGGGCTTTCTTTCTGCAACCGGACGTTGGGATTCGTCAATGCCCCGGCCCTGATGCAGCACATCGTCCGCAACCTTCAGGGCGTGAGCGTGGACGCAGGGTATTACGAGAAGAAACGCGATTATCTCTGCCACAACCTGGGGGAACTGGGATATGAGGTGGTGCAGCCTCAGGGAGCGTTCTACCTCTACCCCAAAGCGCCCATTGAGGACGACGTGGTATTCTGCCGAACGCTTCTGAACAGCAACGTTCTGGTGGTGCCAGGCAGAGGCTTCGGCACGCCTGGTTACTTCCGGATTTCGTACTGTGTGGAAGACTGGGTGTTGGAAGGGGCAGTCCAGGGTTTCTCCAAAGCGGTGGCGGCTCCCGAAGGATAGATTCTATTCGATGTTGCTCTGCTCTCTGTAAGCCCGCACTCGCGCCGGTGTTCTGGGGTTAGGGATTAGCCAGTAAAAGATCGCGGCCAGGCAGTAGATGATGACCAGCGGGATCAGCGCCCATTTGAAGCTATCGGTACGGTCGAAGATCACGCCCATCCACACCGGCGTGCTCATGGACATGAATTGGTCGGGCAGGTGTTGCCAACCTCTTAGCGTGGCGTAACTGCGCCGACCGAAATAGTCGCCCATGATCGCCCAGGCCAGCGGGTTGGCTGTCTCAGAGAAGGCCAGCAACACCACGAAGCCCACCAATTGCCAGATGTTGCCATTGCCGTTGACCAGCATCAGCAGAGACAATGCTCCCCCAATCATGCAGGCGGAACTCAGCTTGTTCTTCGACCACCGGTCGCCAAGCCAACCAATGATCGGGGTCATCAGTAGCAAACTGAAGGACATGACCCCAACAAAAGCCACTGCTATCGGCTGAGACCCGTCTTCGGTGCGGCCCGCTCCCATCAGGAACCAGACCGACAGCGGCACCATCAAGAAGGTGGTGCCCGAATGGACGGTGTTTCGCATTCCCACGGCCAACACCAACATCCAGAACGTTGGCGTCCGCATGGCCTCCGAAGCCATGAAATCAGGTTCGTCGCCATGGAGAATCGACGCGCCATGCCGATTTCCGCTGTGGTCTTCACCATCCCCGAAAACGACCTCAGCGATATCAATCTCGTCGTCTGGGATGGGGTCTCCGTCCGGTCTCAGTCCCATGCTTTCTGGGTCGCGGCGAATCAGGAACGACATGGGGATGACCACCGCGATTATGATCACACCGGAGACGAAAGCCGCCGAACGCCAACCGGCGCTGAGCACCAAGAATCCCATCAGCGGGGCAATGAACGTGCCGCCGATGGCCGTGCCCATCCCTGCCAACCCCATGGCTAGGCCACGGTGTCGGCGGAACCACTGATTGATGGCCGGCATAGTTGCGTTGTTGTACCCGGCCCGGAATCCCAGAGACAGCAACCCAACGAACACGCAGATGAAATAGAGATAGTTCTGAGTGAACGAGAGCAGTATGAATCCCATCCCGGAGGTGATACCGCCGAACATCAGGATCACCCGGGGGCCGAACCGGTCGGTCGCCCAGCCCATCAGCGGGCCCTGCAGCCCTCCTTCCATGCGACCCAGCATCTCGGCGAATGAGATGGCGGCGACGCTGATTCCCAGTTCATTACGGAGGGGAATGATGTAGGAGGTGAAACCCTTGTTGAAGGTGCCATGTTTCAGCGAGTCCACGCTGGCGGAAACGATCGCTATCCACCAGCCATAGAACATGTTTCGGGGCAGCAGTATCTTCTGTTTGATTCGGTTTTTGATCAAAAGGAGTTCTTGTTTGGCGGCCAGCCGGGGGCGATTGCGTGAACCCAGTCTAGTATACAGGCTGTTTTGGCTTCTGAAATTCGCCAAACTAGACGCCTCACCCCTCAATACAAACGGCCCTGCCAATGTGGCAGGGCCGTTGCTAAACGGGTATTTTAAGCCTTGGTAACCTGGTTTACAGGTTGATCACGATGTTGTCCGGACCGCGCGACAAGATCGCTTCTGCGGGCTCATCGTAGGGATTGCCTTCAATGTGGTTGAAGTTGGCCGGCACGAAGATAAATTCTCCAGGCCCAGCTTCGACATACTCTTTGTAGTCTTCGCCGTAGTAGACGCGGATGTGTCCCTTCACTACATAGGCGGCGGTTTCCGCTTCGCCGTGGTGATGGGGAGGCCCCATGGTATTCGGTGTGCAGTCCACCTTGCCCAGCCAGATCTTTTTGGCGCCGGCGGTGTTGCTGTCGATACCAGGATTTCTGATCATTCCGGGAGTTTGGGCTGTCGTATCCGGCGAAGCTGTGCCGCTCACGATCACAAGTTCTTTGCCGCTGATTTTCGTACTCATGTTTCCTCCGCAATTTCGGACGGTTTTTAGGTCCCCTATTTGAAGGCCAATGATACTCCGCCGCACGAGGGAGTACAACTCATCAACACACCCGATATTTCGGTACTCATACCATCCCAAGTTTTTGGGCCGGTAGGACCTGTTTATCCACAGTTGCAGTTGAATTGCCCACCCTAGACACCGAGGCTGTGGACAAGTCATTCTCAGTAAACGCGGCTATGCCGCCTTGCTTGGCGATTGTAACCGTGCTTTACTGTGGCCAAGAAACCAAGCCTTTTGCGCTACGGGAGAACCACCTTGGAAGTCACTAAAAAGATCGCCGAATACGTCGTCAACACCAGCCTGGAAGACTTTCCGCCTGAGGCCATCACCGCCGCCAAGGCTGCGATCATCGACTGTCTTGGCTGCGCTTTAGCCGGGTCGAAAGAACCTTTGGCCGACGTCTTAGTCAACTATTTGAACGACCTGGGAGGCAACCCCGCCGCTACGGTGATTGGACGCGGGTTCAAGACCAGCGCTCCCGAAGCCGGGCTGATCAACGGGGCGATGTCCCACGCATTGGACTACGACGACATCACTTTTATAACGAAGACCCACCCCAGCGCCGTATTGATACCCGCCGCGCTACCGGTGGCCGAGGAGATGGGCGCAACAGGTCGGGAAATGCTCCTGGCCTACCTCGTCGGATTCGAGGTAGCCTGCGCCGTCGGCGACGCCATCAGCCCGGCCTACTTCGACGACCTGGGCTGGCATCCAACGGGGCCGCTGGGCGCTCTGGGAGCCGCCGCCGCCGCGGCACGCCTGTTGGGACTCGACACGGAACAAACGGCCATGGCCATCTCTTTGGGGGCGTCCCAGTCGTCGGGTCTGCGCCAGAACTTCGGCACCATGACCAAGCCATTCCATGCCGGTCACGCCTGTAAGTCGGGTATCACCGCCGCCAAGTTGGTGCAGGGGGGATTCACAGCCGGCACCGACGCTCTGGAAGGACGGTTCGGGTTCATGCGCGCTTTCTCGGGCGGAAACGACTACGACCCGGAAAAAGCTGCCCAGTCCTTGGGCAACCGCTGCTTCATGATTGAATCGGGGATCGAGATCAAGAAGTACCCCTGCTGCGGCAGCGCTCACCTGGCCCTAGACGCCACCACCGCCTTACAGCAACAAGAAACATTGGAAGCGGCCAACATCGAACGTATCGAGGTGCGGGTGGACTTCGACCCGCCCCGGTCCTTGATTCACTCCCGGCCCAAAGAGGGGCTGGAGGGAAAGTTCAGCATGCAGTACTGCCTGGCCGCGGAAATCTTGGACGGGCGTGTGGGAATGTCGACCTTCACCGACGATCAGGTCATGCGGGCAGAGGCACAGGAACTGATCCCCAAGATCGAGATGAAGCGCCACGCCGGCTATGAGGGCCAGACCAGTTGGACCGAGGCTTTTCATGAGGTCGAAGTACACCTGAAGGACGGCCGGGTGCTGACCGAGAGGGCCGACCGCGCCACCACCGGTTCCCTGCGCGGGGCCAGCCTGGAAGAGGTCCGGACCAAGTATCTGGACACCGCCGCGATCGCCCTCACCCAAGAGAACACTGCCACGACCCTAGAGATGCTGGACAACTTGGAAGATATTGGACCAGTAGGCCCGCTGGCTGAACTGCTCGGCGGTTAGGCCAACCTACTGCGCCGTCACACCGCCGTCGATCACCAACTCCGAGCCCGTCACAAACGAAGATTCGTCGGAGGCTAGGTACAGGGCTCCGTAGGCTATGTCGTTGGCGGTGCCGATCCTGGCCAAAGCGGTCCTGGAGATCGACGCCTCGCGGCTAGTGGCGTCGGGCCAGACCTGGTCTCCCATATCGGTGTCGATGGGACCAGGGTGAATTGAGTTGGCCCGTATTCCTTCTGAAGCGTACTGGACCGCGGTCGACTTGCTGAAGATGCGCACCGCTCCTTTTGAAGCGCTGTAGGCGGCGCTGGTCTTGCTCCCCACTAGGCCCGCGGTGGATGAGATGTTAACGATGGAACCGCCCCCGGCCTTCCGCATCTCCGGTATCGCGGCTTTGGTCCCTAGGAATACGCCCTTGGCGTTCACGTCCATGATGTCGTCCCATTGCTCAGACGACGTCTCCATCACGTGACCTCGCCGCCAGATGCCCGCATTGTTCACCAGGATGTCCAACTTCCCAAATGCGGCGACACCAGATTGGACCGCGGCATACCATTCGTCTTCGTTGGCCACGTCCAGATGCACGTAGATCGCATCGCCTCCGGCCTCGGCGATCTCGGCCGCGACCGCTATGCCTTCTTGGTCGGTCACATCAGCCAAAATGACCTTGGCACCCTCCTGGGCAAACAGCCGTGCTTCGGCGGCGCCCTGGCCTCGGGCCGCCCCAGTTATCAATGCAACTTTACCTTTTAACCGCATCTCATGCCTCTCTGGGTGGAAATTTTCCGGATTGCCGGTTCGGAGAGCAGTCTAACCCGAGAGACAGTCAGACTCAACACTATGCCTGTGGAGAGTCCTCCACCCACTCTTAAATGATTATTTGATAGTTATTGACAATGAAAACCCTTCACCACTAATATATGAGACTAGAGTTCCAAGGCGAACTGCGCCTTGATTTTACCCATACCCAGGCTATAAATCCGGAATGTCTCGAAATTAAAGGGGCATCACCGAATGAGAGGAGCAATATGAGTGACCAGGATATCGCCTTAATGGCCCACCTTATGCGCCGCGCAGGATTTGGCGCCACCCGTGACGAGCTTGAAACTCGAGTAGCCAATGGCTACGAAGCCACCGTGGAAGAACTTCTCAGCACCGAGGAGCATGAAGAGCTCAACCGCGACGAGATGCAGCGTTTCCACCCGTGGACCTGGCGTCCTGGAACACTCCCCGGCATGGGCGCCGCAGAGTGGTTGCACGATTTGATCAACACCAAGCGCCCCCTGGAAGAGAAGATGTCCCTTTTCTGGCACGGCATCTTCGCCACCGGCGTCTCCAAGGTAGACCACTATGACGATGTCATGGACATGATCGTCAAATTCCGCCACAAGGGCATGGGCGACTTCCGCGAACTGCTCCTTGAAATGGCCAAAGACCCGGCCATGATCTACTGGCTAGACAACAACGACAACCACGCCGACGCCGTTAACGAGAACTGGGGCCGCGAGCTCCTGGAACTCTTCAGCATGGGCGTTGGCAACTACACCGAAGACGACGTCCGGGACTGTTCCCGTGCCTTCACCGGCTGGACCATTGAGCCGAAGCTGCCCCGGGGGCCCATCGGCCGCCACGACTGGTTCTTCGAGTATCGTGAGGATGACCACGACGACACCGACAAGACGTTCCTGGGTCACACCGGCAACCACAACGGTGAAGACATCATCCGGTTCATCACTGAAGATCCGGCCTGTGCCCGGTTCATCGCCCGCCACCTCTACAGCTTCTTCGTAGCCGACGAGGTCCAGGTTCCCGCTTGGTCGGTGACCCCGCCCCGCGACCCCGAAGCTGTTGACCTGCTGGCCAACACCCTGATGAGCAACGGCTACGACATCCGCAGCACCCTGCGCGTGTTGTTCAACTCTGACTTCTTCAAGAACTCCCGCTTCGAGCGCCTGAAGAACCCCACCGAAGTGGTGGTTGGCACCCTCCGGATGGTCGGCGGCGCAGAGTTCCCCGCCCCTGGCATCGGCGACCTGTCCCGTCAGCCCAACTACATGGGGCAAGACCTGCTCAACCCGCCCAGCGTTGAGGGTTGGCACACCGGCGCCGAGTGGATCAACAGCGGCTCCCTGATGCGCCGCGTCAACTTCACCGCCGAGTTGGTCGGTGACGTTTCCCGCCCCGGTATCAGGAGCATGGTCGACCGGATGATCGCCCAGGGTGACACCTCACCTGAGGCAGTGGTCAACGGAGCCCTGGACCTGATGGGTCCCCTGGAAGTCAATCCCGAGAGCCATGTTGAGTTGGTCGGCTTCGTTGCAGAAGGCGGAGACTTCTCCTGGAAATCGGTTGACGACATAGAAAAATCCACGGTCCGCGTATCCGAGCTTCTTCAACTGATCGTCTCGCTGCGCGAGTACCAGTACGCCTAATTCGTAGGAGGATAACTAACCAATGACTAGCACGAAAAAAGACCCGGTACTGGTTGTATTCCAGTTGTCGGGGGGCAATGACTACCTAAACACAGTTATCCCCTACGCCAACCCGATCTACCGGGATGCTCGCCACACGGTGGGTATCGCTGAAGATCGCGTGATCAAGATCGATGACAAAGTTGGATTCCACCCCGAGATGGGACCCCTGAAGAAGGTCTACGACCGGGGCGACATGGCCATCATCCATGGCATCGGCTACCCCAAATCTCCGCGCTCCCATTTCCGCTCGATGGACATCTGGCACACCTGTGAACCCATCGCTCTGGGAACCGAGGGTTGGTTGGGCCGCGCCACCCGCGACATTGACCCCACAAAAGAGAACGTACTGACCACGGTCAGCTTCGGTCCTTCCCTGTTCCGGGCCCTGGCGTTGCCGGGAACCCCGGTGGCAGTTGTCGACGACCTCGATAACTACGGCCTTCTTCCCGGTATCACCGAGAAGGAACAGCGGACCAAGATTCTTGACCGCTTCGCCCGGATGTACTC
>VFHF01000115.1 GCA_009392095.1 SAR202 cluster bacterium | reverse complement strand
GCCATCAGCGTGGTTTCAATATGATGGAAGCAGACCCGGTATTACTCCATGGAATTATAGCCGACCACCTCTCCATCAAAATTAGCTGACGTAGTGCCCCGGACGTATACCTTGGCTCCCTCTACCTTGAGTATTCTGGTCAGATCTTCATCAAAGTAATCGGTATACATGCCGGTACGGTAGGAAACAGACCCCGTGGCTTCGTACCGGCCGTCGGCTATGATCAGGTCGAGCAGCGCGTTCCGCTCGTCAAACGAAAGGACTTGGGCTGATTCGATGGACATGGCGTCAAGTTGGTCCATTGTGTGGGCTGGGTTACTTGCCTGAGTCATCGTTGGATATCCTGAGCCATCGAGTGCCTCCTGGACAGGTGCCCGTATCTTAGCGTCAGCCACAAGAGCGTGCAAGACGCTTTGACACCCTTCAACCCTGCCACCTATCATTGTATGCAAAGCGATTCCCGAGCCCGGTTGATATCCGCACGGAGGCGTCAATGGCGACCATCAAAGAACTGAAGGAACAATACGAAGGGCTAGACCAGGAACTCCCCTCCAAAGGCGAAGAGGCCATTGACCCGGCGTGCCTACTTACCTTCCAGTACGAATACCCCAGCCAAAAGTCACAGGTCGAGATAGACACCGACGAATTTACGGCGGTCTGCCCATGGACCGGCCTGCCCGACTACGGCGACCTTTTGATCTCTTATGTGCCCGGCGACTCATGCATAGAACTGAAATCCCTAAAGTATTACCTGCTTTCCTACCGTGATGTGGGCATCGTCCAGGAGCACGCCGCCAACCGGATTCTCAACGATCTCGTCGCGATCTGCCAGCCCCAGTCCATGAAGATCGTCCTCGACTACAAAGTCAGAGGCGGGTTGCACACCGCGGTCACCGTGGAATACAGCCAGGAACAGCGCGGGAACTAGGCAGCCGGTCAAACCGGCCACCCCCAATATTCCCTATGTACCAGATAAGAATTGAGTTCACCTTTGACAGTGGGCACCGCCTCTTGGACTACAACGGTAAGTGCGCCTATCCACACGGCCACACCTACCGGGCGGAGGTCTTTCTGGAATCTCGTTCCCTCGACCGATTGGGCCTTGTTTACGACTTCACCGACCTGAAAGACCGGATCAAAACCTGGGTGGACGAGAACTGGGACCACGCCTTTCTGTTAAACAGCATGGACAGCGAACTCATTGACGGCCTTGGCAGCGCGTCCCTAGTACGGCTCTATAAATTCCAGGAGGAGAACCCGTCATGTGAGGTTATGAGCCGGGCGCTTTACGAAAAGACCGCAGAGCTTTGCGGCATCGCTCCTGCCAAGGTCAGACTTTGGGAATCGGTGAACCAATTCGCCGAATATCACGGAGAGGGTTAGTAGTATGCCTAGCTACGGGGTGAGCCTGCTCTCCGGCGGACTCGACTCGACCACGGTAACCGCTCTCGCCAAGAGCAAGACCGACCACCTGACCGCCCTAACCTTTCACTATGGCCAGAGCCATAGCAAAGAGGTCGATTGCGCCGCCGAAGTCGCCCGGTCCCTGGGCGTAACGCAGGAATTGTTGGACATTTCCTTCCTTGGCAAGGTGGCCTGGTATTCGGCACTGACCAACCCAGAACAGTTCCCGATGCCGGAGGACCGGGAAGCGTCACGAATGGGCAACAGTATTCCAATCACTTACGTTCCCCTACGTAATACGATCTTCCTGTCTCTGGCCGCCGCCAGTCTGGAGAGCCAGGTCCTCTACGCAATTGAGATCGAACATGTCCTTCCGGAGGACATTCAAGCATATATCTACATGGCCCCCAACGCGATCGACTACAGCGGCTATCCCGATTGCCGGCCCGAGTTTTTCCAAAAGATGGGTGAGTCCCTAGGGTACGGGAGCAAACTCTGGACCGAGTATCACGTTCCTCTACAGATAGAGATACCGATCATTGAGATGTCCAAGACCGATATCGTCAGGCTGGCCATGGTACTCGAGGCGCCGTTGGAACTCACTTGGAGTTGCTACCAGGGAGGCGAGATACCCTGCGGGCGATGCGATAGCTGCATCCTGAGGGCCAGCGGGTTTAGGGCAGCCGGCTATCCCGACCCAGCAATACCCGACTAACGATGCTAAAGATAAGCCAAAGAGAAAAAGGGGAGCCGGAGATTTTCCACTCTATCCAAGGAGAGGGAATCTCCATGGGTGTGCCATCGGTTTTCCTGCGGTTGGCGACCTGTAATCTAAGCTGTCATTGGTGCGACACCAAGTACACCTGGGACTGGCAGAATTTCGATTATAAGGCCGAGGTGGTGGAGCTAGAAGCGCCAGAGATACAGCGGAAGATACAGGCCTTCAACTGCTCTCATGTCGTGATCACCGGGGGCGAACCCATGCTGCAGCAGAAGGAACTGGAGCCATTGGTGGAATCTCTAGCGGCCCAGGGTCATAACTTCGAGGTGGAAACCAACGGGACGATCGTTCCCCAGCCCGGAATGCTCCGCCACATCGGCCAATGGAACGTATCGCCTAAGTTGCGCTCGTCGGGAAACACCTCAGCCGGGCGGCTGATACCCCGGGCTTTAGAGACATTTGCCCGATTGCCTGAGGCTTATTTCAAGTTCGTAGTTACTGAGGAGTCCGATATCGACGAAGTCTGCGCTCTGCGAGACCAGTACGAGTTGACTCTGGACCAGGTGCTGCTGATGCCGGAGGGGCGGACGCCCGACGCGCTGGCAAAGAAGAGTGCGTGGCTTTCTGAGGCCTGCGTGAAGTACGGATTCCGATTCACCACCCGCCTCCACATCATCCTCTGGGGCGATGAACGAGGGCGGTAGGCCTAGCTGCCTTTGAGCAATCGCGTAAGTTCTCTGATATCACCCAGGGCATCCAGATAACCCACCGTTTCCACTACGCGGGCCGCCCCCATATCCCCCAGGACGTCCTGGACCAGGAAGTTGAATTTACCCACTAATTCCTCGCGGGAAGCCGGGTTTTGCGCATCCCCGTGGTGGGCGATAACATCCTCGGTGAGAGTCCTACCATCCTTTAACGAGACTGCCACTTTGGCCGCCGGGTAATCGTAGCGGCGCAGGTCCATGTCGGGGTCAGCCACGATATCTACACGGCGCGCCAGGGACAACGTCTCCGGGTCCTGCAAACGGCCTGGGTAGAAAGCAGTGATGTCCGTGCTGTTGTGCACCACTGCCGTCGCGACCGCGTAGGGCAGTGAGAATTTAGCAGCTAGCATATTCTCGGGCTCAGGGTCGGTCATGATCGTTGCCAGCGCCGGAGCTTCCACCTTGATCCGTTCCACATCTTCCGCAGCAAACCGCTCCCGGGCCAATAGCGTCTGAACGCCGTCCAGCACCGGATGGTTGTACAAACAGCAGGCGTGGAGTTTGAAATAGTTCTGTTGGATGCGGTAGGCGCCTGGCACACCCAGATCCCGGACCACAGCTTCGGAGTCGAAGGACTCACCCAAGATGTTGTTGTAGATGTCTGAGGGGCCGTCCTCCAAACCGGTGAACCCACAGAGCGCCAACTGGGCCGCCATGATGCCTTGGAACCCCGATCGTCCGGGGTACAGGTTGCGGATAGTCGCCCCTTCAATGCACGGCGTCCAGGTATTGGCGGGGCTCATAGAGGCCGCGATATTGATCGCGACGGTGGTGTGGGATTCATCAAACCCCATCAGCTTGGCCGTGGCCACCGCGGAGCCAATGGTTCCCCAGGTGCCATGGGAGTGAACGGTTTTCTTGACCTTGGTACCGGTACCGATGCGGGAGGTCACCTCATAGCCGACGATGACGCTCTCCAGAAACTCCTTGCCACTGGATCCCCGTTCTTCGGCCACGGCCAACGCCGCGGGTATCACGTGGATGGCGGCATGTCCTCCACCCAGCCGGTTGCCCTCATCCATCTCCAGAGCCACTCCGGCGGTGGCGTTCGACAGGGCGGCGAACACAGCAGTCGCTGAGCCGGTATGTCCCAGAAGAATTGATGGGCCCTGCCCGCCGTTCTTGGCTGCCAACTGCGCCAGCTTTTCGTTCTCGGGAAGACGGCTGCCCGCAAGCATGGCGCCGATTGTGTCCAACACCACCGATTTGGCCGCGGTTACAGTGGCGGGTTCCAAGCCTTCGAGGTTGGTCTTGCAGACAAATCGAGAAAGGCGGTCGAGGTAGGCTGGCATCATGGTCTCCTGAAACAGGTTGCCCGTATTCTAACCGACTGGCATAATCCGGCAACCATGTGCGCCCCAGAAAATGAAAACGGCCAACATACCTTCCAACCCTGGAGCAATCTGAAGCAGCCCATGCCATTCTGGCGCAAGCTGCAGCTATTGGCCGGCAACAATTTCATCAAGCTGCGCACACGAAAGGGCTGTTGCGGTAACTTCGACCAGCCAGGTTGTTGACTGGGCGACAATCAGCCGCGAAGTTCCGACGGCTAGAGGTGTTTAAGTAGGCAGTTCCGTTTGGTAGACCTCATAGTGACCGTTCGTCAAAACCGGACTCGGTTCCGGAATTTGGGCGACCAACGTTTCTTTGATCACGGGCGTCACCGCCACCGGTTCCGTGACCGTTAGCAGTCGGATTCCATCCCACCAGTGTTTGCCCCTGCCCCGCCGGCGTCGTTGATACCCCATCGCCGTTAGCTGCATGCCAAAGCTGCGCTGCGAGACGTCGTCCTGGCCGGTATCCAGGCACCAAGCCCGGAACCCGGTATACAAATCCTTGGCCAGGACTAGGTTGCTCTCGCCGACCTCACACTGGACATCCACGAACCTGGCAACCGGACCGTCGATCATTCGCGCCGTTGGCGGGCTTGCGATCACTGTCGGAGGCTCTAACTCATATTCAGGGACGGAATTCCAGGTGGCCTTTGACTCATCACTTGGCCGAACAGCGTCCCACGGGCCGGCCTGGGGCTCAACCTCCATGAGGTCATCTATCCAATTGGCGAAGTAGACCAGCAGCTCGATGAACTGGGGCAATCCGCCCACATGGTCCCAATTGAGGCCCTTGCCATGTAATTCCCCGGCGTCCATTAGTAGGCTAATGGGCCGCACCTCGAACTTGCGCCGGTATTCTGGAGGACAGTCCCAGACTGGGGTAAACAGGTTGGGGAAGATGGTGTTGTTCAACAGGAACATCACACACCGCGCCGCTTGAAGATCGGGATTCGTTTCTTCTAGGGGATGGTTAGTGAAGACGCGATCCAAGCTCCGCTGGGTTTGAATCACCGCCAATGCGAACGCGGCGCGTGCCTGATTAGCTGCGCGCCGGGATAATTCCTGCTGGTCTGGCCCGTTGTTGTCCACTGCGAATGCAACGAACATATCTTCGGGGCCGTCCCGGAATAGTTGTTTGGCGGTTACCTTTTCTTCCTGGACAGCCTGCAAAAGAGCCATCGATAGGTCTAGGTTCTCTTTGACCATCCGGATCTCGAACGCCGGCTTCATCATCACAACACCTCTCCACACACTGCCCGGGCACACTTTCCTCTACACTCCGGTGTCTCTCCGTCGCCAGAGGTCCGTCACTCGTTGATGTTCATCACCACTTTGATAACTTCTTCCTGTTGTTGATCATACATGTCATAGGCCTTTTGAACATCTGTAAAGCCCATGCGGTGTGTGATCAAATTGGCCGGTTCACACCAGCCCCGCTGCCTGAGGTCAACCATGTGTTTGATCTGGCTGGTGGGGTCTCCGCTGCGGGCGCCCGTCGTGCCGATCATCCGGGGTTGCTTGTCCATGATCCAACTGTGCTCGATGGACACAAATTCGTCGGCTTGAATACCGAAAACGATGATCGTGCCAAACTGGCGGACCAACCGGAAACAATCATTGAATGTGTCCGGGTACCCAGCAGCTTCGACGATCACATCTGGGCCAACCCCGCCAGTGATCTCTGATATGGCATCGTCGACCCTTTCTTTGTCCGGGTTGATCCGGTGGGTGGAGCCGAACTGTTTGGACTTCTCAAGCCGGTAATCCAAAGGGTCGACCACGGTGACGCTAGCCGCGCCCATCCGCGATGTGATCATTGCGAAGCTGAGGCCGATGCTCCCCTGTCCCATGATCGCCACGTTCTTTCCCAGCACGTTGGGCATCTGCTGGCAGGAATAAAGAACCGTTCCGGAAGGCTGGCACATGACCCACTCGTCCAGAGGGCCTTCGTCGGGCAGCAGAATCATCCGGCTAGGGTCGGAGGTCATGTACTCCACCAGTCCGCCTTTGCCCCGCTCGGGGATGGCGATAACCCGCTGTCCTTCATGGTATTCATCGGTGCGGCTCTCGACGATGGTGCCGGCCAGCTCGTGGCAGGGCCGGCCAACGTCCATGGGATATTCTTCTTCTGGGTGGATATTGAACCCGTGACGGCAGTCGCTGCCGCAGACGGATACGCGCTCCAATTTGATCAATACTTGGCCATCGTTGGCCACCGGCGTTTCGGTTTCTAGGAACTCAAAGAGTTTGGGCCCGACAAGTCTCGCAGCTTTCATGCTGGCGATCCCCCCTGTTGAATAGTCAAATTTTTCGGCAGCCAGCCTCCGCAGTAGCCCGGAAGACATTTTAGCCTGGTGTATCTTAAACTGGGTACCCGGTGGCAGCAACCTAGATGGCGCTAGACCTGCCCGTGCCTGAAACAGCCCACTTTGTGGTCGTTGACCATACCGGTAGCCTGCATAAATGCATAGCAGATAGTCGAGCCGACGAATTTGAAGCCTCTGCTCTTAAGCTCTTTGCTCATGGCGTCGGACTCAGCGGTCGTTACAGGAATTTCCGACATTGACTTTCTCTTTTCATTCTTGGTGATGCCGCCGACGAACCCCCAGATGTACCTGTCGAAGCTGCCCGACTCTTCCACCACTTTCAAAAATGCGTTGGCGTTTCCGATGGTGGCCGCGATCTTAAGACGGTTCCGGACTATCCCGGCATCGGCTAGCAAACTCTGGACCTTGAAATCTCCGTAATTGGAGACGGCTACTGGGTCAAAGTTATCGAAGGCCGCTCGATAGCTCTGGCGTTTATTCAATATGGTGTTCCAACTGAGGCCGGCCTGGGCCCCCTCCAAGATCAGAAACTCGAACAGCATGCGGTCGTCATGGAGCGGCACACCCCATTCCTCGTCATGATAGGTAATCATCAACTCACTGGCCGCCCATTCGCACCTGTCCATGTCTGATCCCCTCTCGTATCTTGTGACATCATGTTGGACAGATTATTATAGGTCACGCTAAAAAGACCAAACCTTTTGTCATCAAACCCGATCGATCGACCCCTTGGAGGTACCCTAGTGGCAAGTCAATACGACGTTATCGTAGTCGGCGCTGGAAACGCGGCCCTGTCCGCGGCCATCGCGGCTAGAGAAATCACAGATTCAGTCCTGGTCGTGGAGAAGGCTCCCGAATACTTCCGGGGCGGTAACACCTACTTCACAGGCGGCATCATCCGCTTCGCCTTTGAGGGCCTGGACGATATCCGTACGATTATTCCCGATATGTCTGAAACTGAGGTCAACCAAGTCGAGGTAGGCAGCTACACCGAGGACCAGTTCTACGACGACATGATGCGGGTTACCGAGGGATTAACTGACCCCGAATTGGCCCAGATATTGGTCAGCCAATCTCTGCCGACCATGCAGTGGCTACAGTCCAAAGGCGTGCGATTCGTGCTGGCTTACGGTCGGCAGGCGTTCAAAGACGGCGACAAGTACCGCTTCTGGGGCGGTCTCTTGGTGGAGGCCGTGGGCGCAGGAAAGGGCCTGTCCGATCAGCAGTTCGATGTCTGCGCTGAGATGGGCATCGACGTACGTTACGCGACTCAGGCCACTAAACTTCTTCAAGACCAAAAGGGCCGCGTCAGCGGTCTCACGGTTCTGGGGCCCGACGGATTTGAGGACATCTCCGCCAGCGCTGTGGTATTGGCGGCAGGCGGGTTTGAGGCCAACGCCGAGATGCGCTGCCGGTACTTGGGTCCAGGCTGGGAGAACGTCAAGGTCAGGGGTATCCCCTACAACACCGGGGACGGGATCAAGATGGCCCTGGACGTTGGCGCCCAGTCCCACGGCCACTACAGTAGTTGCCACGCCGTGGCATGGGACATGAACGCCCCGGCCTTCGGTGACCGCACCATTACCGAGCTTTACCAGAAGCACTCCTACCCCTTCGGCCTGATCGTGAACATCGACGGCGAGCGGTTCTTGGACGAGGGCGAAGACTTCCGAAACTACACCTACGTCAAGTTCGGCCGCGCCTATCTGACCCAGCCACAGGGCTTGGGATTCCATATTTTCGATGAAAAGGTCAAGCACCTGCTCCGCGACGAATACCATATTGATCAGGTAACGATGGCCAAGGCCGACACCCTGGAAGAACTGGCCGAACGGTTGGATATCGACCCAGTCGGCTTCGTAAAAACCATCGAGGAATACAACGCGGCAGTGCAAACCGACATCCCTTACAACCCAACGATCAAAGACGGCCGGAACACCGTGGGCATCACCCCACCCAAAAGCAACTGGGCCGAACTCATCGACACCCCTCCCTACACCGGCTACGCCGTAACCTGCGGCATCAGCTTCACGTTTGGCGGCGTTAAGATCAACAACCGCGGACAGATCGTCACCAACAGCCAGGAGCCTATCCCCGGCCTCTATGCCGCCGGTGAGATGGTCGGCGGTCTGTTCTACCACAACTATCCCGGCGGCTCCGGTCTATCAGCGGGGATGGTCTTCGGCAAGCTGTCCGGCACCAGCGCCGGGCAAGACGCCAAGGCGCTAAAAAGCTAATAGACAAGTAACGAGGAGAATCATGGTCTCGACTGCGGAAGGGATAAAACTGATCACGGCCGAGACCGGCCGGCTCAAAGAATATGTCCACGACACCGGCCCTGAACAGTGGAGTCTGGATAGCCCTTGTGAAGGCTGGACGGTTGGCGATGTGATCGGCCACCTCGGCTGGGCCGCCGAGTTCTTTGCCGACGCCATCTCCCAAGGTCGGGCCGGCATCACGACCGCTCCGCAGGGCCTTCCCGAGATCGGGACTCTTCCTCTTCCGGAGCTTCCCGGCCTCATAGCCAGCATGGCCAAGGAATATAATCGCTCGGCCGATGCACAGTTGCCGGACGCATTCGCTTCCAGCGTTGACCGTCTGACCGGGATATTCGCCAGTATGGAAGACGACGATTGGGCCAAAGAATGTTGGAGTTTCAGGGCGCTTCAACCGGCATCAGCCTACGTTACCACTCGCATCAGCGAAATTGTAATCCACTCCTGGGACATCCGCTTCCCATCGGACCCGCAGGCGGGGCTTTCGCCAGATTGCGTTGCCGTGGTCTTGGACCGGCTAACCGTCTGGTTAAACAGCATCGGTCTGGCGGATTTCAGGCCATCGCAGGCTTCTGGCCACTACCGGTTCGTGACCACTGGGGCCGCCGAACTCCGGAAGGATGTTGTCACAGGAGACCAGGAGAACCGGGTCGAAGACGCTTCGGGAGAGCCAACTGCGACGTTGACATGTGACGCTGATGTTTTAGCGCTATTGGTCTGGGGCCGTCTGAAACCAAGTGAAGTTTTGGCCGACGGCAGGCTCGCGTTAAGCGCTGGATCCGGGTCGAGCGACGAGTTTGCCGCCTGGCTATCCCGCTGATCCGCAACCATTTTTCCCTTCCCGAATTGAATCTATAAAGCTTTAATAGGGCTGTTACGCCTACTGTGCGCAAAATTGGTGATATAGTTGGCGTAACTACATTGCAGATCATTGGGAGCCAAGAAAGCTCCGTTACTAAATAGTCTAGGCATTCATGCAATCCACCGAAAAAACTAAGAAACCGCTCTACTTCGGCTGGTACGTATGTGCCGCCACGTTATTCATCGGATTTGTATCCGTTGGCGCCCGCAACAGCTTCGGCGTGTTTGTCATACCGATGAGCGAGGAGTTCGGCTGGAGCCGGTTAACTGTCTCGATCGCCGCAGCTCTCGGTGTCTTAGTCAACGGTATCATCCAACCATTCATGGGCCAATTATTTGACCGGACCGGTGGCCGTAAAGTGATTCTCACCGGCTTGTTGGTCCTGGGGATATCAACGATCCTCCTCTCTCTAACTTTCCACATCTTGTTCCTAGTCTTCATGTTTGGGTTTATCGCATCGATGGCCCAAGGAGGTCCGGCCCTATCCAACACTGCCGCTTTGATGTCCCGTTGGTTCAAGCGCCGGCGCGCAACTGCTATCAGCATCAATTCCGCCGCCCTATCGTTGGGCGGTCTGATCATGGTCCCGTTCTCCATGTATCTGCTCCAGGCCACTAGTTGGCGTGTGGCGTGGATCGGTTTGGGCATCATCGTCCTCACATCGTTGCCTCTGGCATATTTCTTCATTCGAGAAAGGCCTTCTGATATGGGTCTCAATCCTGATGGCGACCCTTCACCATCAGAGGACCGGGCCAACCCTCGCCGCCGTGAACTGAAAGGCCCATTGGAAGTTGAAACCTGGCGTGAGTCGTTCAAGTCAGCGCCCATATGGCAGATGGCTAGCTCATATTTCGTCTGCGGCACCACCACCTTCGTCCTTTCAGTGCATTTCATCCCCTTCGCCATCGAGGACCGGGGAATCTCCGGCACAACCGCGGCGACCATTTTCGGCTACATGATGGGTCTCAACATCATCGGCGCTCTGGGCGCCGGGCTGCTTGCAGACAAGATTGGCGGCACGAAGAACTGGTTGGCGCTGGTCTATTTTATGAGGGGCATAGCCTACATAGTTCTTCTTACTGTCGATTCGGTTGCTGGTCTATGGATTTTCGCCAGCATCGCCGGTTTTTCTTGGGTGGCTACCCTTCCTTTGACCTCTTCGCTCACTGCAGATGTGTACGGATTGAAGGCCATGGGGACCATTTCTGGGATAACGTTCATGTTCCACCAATTTGGCGGTTTCGGCAGCGTTCTCTTGGCCGGGCTCCTCTTCGACATCACCGGTTCCTATGTTTTGCCGTTTGCCATCTTCGGGGCGCTTCTGTTCCCTGCTGCCATATCTGCATTTAGCATCAAAGAGCGCAAATACTCAGCCCGCTACCAAATCGCGGTCCCCACGGCCGCCGCTGGCGATTGACCGGCCTAATCAGAGGTAACTAGTCTCAACCGGACCAACTCCTAGGTTGCCAGCAGTGGTATGATGCGCCGACTGATAACCATTGTTGTCACGAATGATTGGATGCAGCGCACCAATCGCCCTTTAGGTTCCGATGAGTTCAACCGAAAAGGCAAAAGCACCGCTCTATTTTGGTTGGTATGTATGTGCCGCCACGGTGTTCATCGCGTTCGTGACCACGGGCGCTCGAAGCAGCTTCGGAATCTTCATCATTCCCTTAGAAGAAGAATTCGGCTGGTCCCGGTTCATGCTGTCATCTGCCGTGGGCACCGGCTTTCTGGTCAATGGCCTAACCCAGCCCTTCGTGGGCCGGTTGTTCGACCAGTTCAGTGGCCGCACGGTCATCATGGTTGGACTGATCATCGCTGGACTTGCCACTGCGTCCCTCAGTCTCACGTTCAACTACCTTTTCTTATTCTTTGTGTTCGGCATCCTGCTTTCCACAGCCATGAGCGGCGCGTCGGTAACCAACACCATGGCGCTCCTGGCAAAGTGGTTCCACCGTAGACGGTCAACGGTGCTGGGGATCAACGTGGCGGGTGCATCTTTGGGCGGCCTTACGCTGGTGCCTTTCGGTATGTTCTTGTTGCAGGCGACCAGTTGGCGGGTGACTTGGGCTGTGCTGGGTCTGATAATTCTGGTCCTGGCCTTGCCCATGGTGTATTTCTTCATCCGGAACGACCCGGCAGACATGGGCCTTCAACCGGACGGGGACACGGAAGAGCCCACCCCGGCCAATAAACTTGAGAGGAAACGCGGACCGATCGAGGTTGAAAAATGGTCTGAGTCTTTCCGCTCTTGGCCCATGTGGCAAATCTCCGCGGCCTATACTGTTTGTGGTATCACCACGGGCATGATTGCAGCCCATTTCGTTCCGTACGCTATCGGCGAGGGTTTGTCTGGGACTCTAGCCGCTCTCGCATTCGGCGTGATGATGGCGCTCAACGTGGTGGGAGGACTTGGGGCGGGCTTCCTTGGCGATAGGTTCGGGCGTAAAAACCTGCTGGCCGCCGTTTATGTCCTACGCGGGATCGCCTTTATCTTCTTACTGCTATTCCCCGGCGCCACGGGCGTCTGGATATTTGCGCTGTTGGCTGGGTTCTCATGGATCGCCAGCGTGCCTCTGACCACTTCTCTGACCGCTGATGTATATGGATTACGGGCACTGGCGACGATCTCCGGAATCTCCTTCCTATGCCATCAGGTGGGTTCATTCGTGAGCATCTTGGCCGCGGGCCTGCTGTTCGACATCACCGGTTCCTACACCCTGCCGTTCGCCATCGGTGGGGCGCTCTTGTTCCCGGCCGCCATCGCGGCATTCAGCGTCAGGGAGCGTAAATACTCTGCCCGTTACCAAACACCGCTATCAACAGCGGCTGCCGCCGGAGATTAACCAATCTTGCCGGCATCGGTATTTAGTTTCATCTTGGCGCACCAGGGCGACGCTGCGGATCCTGAGTTGCTTCGCTGGATCAAGGTGCAGTTGGACCATATCTTCGGCTCAGGGCCTTGGGCCGTAGTCGCGATCATGGGATTCGTAATCCTCGCCATCCCCATATTTGTTGGCGCTGTCTACTTAATGCAAGCCAACCAGAGGGCAGCCGCCGAAACTATAGATTCGGAACCCATAC
>VFHF01000114.1 GCA_009392095.1 SAR202 cluster bacterium | reverse complement strand
TCAAAGAGGGCTTGGAAGACCTGACCCAGATGGTGACGATTCAAGAAGACAGCCCTTTCATACTTCACCCCGGCGAATTTGTTCTAGGCAGCACACTCGAGAACATCGAACTGCCTGAGGACCTGGTCGCCCGCCTAGAAGGGAAAAGTAGCCTGGGGCGCATCGGTCTGGTGATCCACTCCACTGCTGGGTTCGTAGATCCCGGTTGGAAGGGCCATCTGACTCTGGAGTTGAGCAACCTGGCCCGGTTACCAATCACCCTATACCGCGGCATGAAGATCGGGCAGATCTCCTACCTGCGTCTCTCGACCTCTGCCGACCGGCTCTATGGCTCCGAATCCCTAGGCAGCAAGTACCAGGGACAGACCGTCCCCACCGCCAGCCGGTTCCACCAGGATTTCGCAAGACCGGACTCCCCACAGGCGTCTTGACCCAAGCCATGGGCCACATGCAAAGGGCCGTTGAGCTAGCTCAAGAGGTTGTGGGGTCCACCAGCCCCAACCCCGCGGTCGGCGCGGTGCTGGTCAAAGACGGGGTTGAGATCGGGACCGGCACCACCCAACCGCCAGGGCAAGACCATGCCGAAATAGTTGCCCTGAAACAATCCTCGGACCAGGCCCGGGGCGCCACCCTCTACACCACTTTGGAACCATGTTGCACCTGGGGCCGCACCCCACCGTGCACCAAAGCTATTATCACTGCCGGCATCACCGAGGTCCATTACGCTGTCATCGACCCCAACCCTGATGTATCCGGCAAAGGGAGAGACGAATTGGCTGCCGCCGGCATCGTGGTTGTGGAGGAGGAGTCTGAAGGTGCCCGGGAGCTCTACGAGGCGTTCGCTAAGCAGATCACCACCGGCACACCTTTCGTCACCGTCAAGTACGCCATGACGCTCGATGGCAAGATCGCCACCCACACCGGTGACTCCAAGTGGGTCACCGGCCCAGAGGCCAGGGGATTCGTGCAGCAAATGCGCCGGGTCTGCGACGCCATATTGGTGGGCGTGAACACAGCGCTGACCGACGACCCGTATCTGACCGCCCGCGACGATGACGGTACGCCCTTGGAACGCCAGCCGCTGCGGGTTGTGCTGGACAGTGTCTGCCATACCCCAGTCAAATCTATGATGTTCAACCAGCCAGGGTCCACGCTCATCGCCACCACGCAAGCCGCCCCCGATGAACGGGTACTGGCTCTGGAACAGGCAGGCGCTGAAGTGGCGGTGCTGCCCTCCGGGGAAGACCGGCGCGTGGACCTGCGGGCCTTGCTCAGCCACCTTGGTTCCCGGGGCGTGGTGAATCTGTTGGTGGAAGGCGGTGGCTCGGTGCATGGGGCGTTCTTCGACATGGGTCTGGTGGACAAGGTCTACGCCTTCGTCGCCCCAGTGATCGTCGGTGGCGAGACTTCTCTTTCGCCGGTTGAAGGCTCAGGGATTGTCATGATGGCCGACGCATGGACGTTGACCGGCACACGCACCGAGCAAATTGGCCCGGATTGGCTCATAATAGGGTATCCAACAAGGAAATCGTCTGTTACGGACTCCTTTGACAGGGACAATGGAACGGACAATCTGGAAATCGAATAGCCTTTAAGTGAACTGCAAAAAGTGTTTACCGGAATCGTAGAAGAAGTGGGCGTTGTCGCAAAGATCAGTGATAAAGCCATGACCGTTCAGGCTTCAAAGATCACCGCGGATTTGAAGCTGGGTGACAGCATTGCGGTAAACGGAGCGTGTCTTACCGCCATCGATTTCAGCCGGAGCGAATTCTCCGTGGACATGTCGCCGGAGACCATGCGGCGGACCTCCCTGGGACAGCTTTCAGCAGGCGGACCAGTGAACCTGGAGCGGGCGCTGTTGGCCAGCGACCGGATGGGTGGCCACATCGTGCAGGGCCATGTGGACGGGACCGGCCGCGTTATGTCCACCAGGCAAGAAGGCGATTCCATAATCTTTCGCATCAGAGTTCCGAAACGCCTGTATCGCTATATCGTTGAGAAGGGTTTTGTCGCGGTTGACGGTATCAGTTTGACCGTGGTAAAAAGAGGTGCCTCATCGTTCACCTTGGCTGTGATACCATACACGCTGGATAATACTAATTTGGCTTCATTATCTGTTGGTGATCGGGTGAACCTAGAGGCCGACATTTTGGCAAAGTATGTAGAGAGTCTTCTGGACCGTTGATCCAGGGCCGAAGACTAGGGGTCTTAAGGAATAAAAAATGCCTCTGTGCAGTCTCGAAGAAGGGCTTGAAGAACTAAAAGCGGGCCGGTTCCTCATCGTTGTCGATGACGAGAACCGTGAGAACGAAGGTGACCTAGTGATGGCCGCCGAGATGGTGACTCCCGAGGCTGTTAACTTCGTCGTAACCCACGCCCGTGGCCTCCTTTGTATGCCCATAATCGGAGAGCGGCTGGATGAGCTTCAGATGCCTCTGATGATCTCAGCCAACGGCTCAGATAAGAACCAGACTGCATTTACCGTGTCTGTGGACTACAACGTAAACACCACCACCGGTATCTCTGCCGGAGACCGCGCGGCCACCATTCTGGCCATGCTGGACCCGGCCGCCAAGCCTGAAGAATTCACCCGTCCCGGACATCTTTTCCCGCTGCGGTACCATCCCGGCGGAGTGCTGGCCCGGGCCGGTCACACAGAAGCCGCGGTTGACCTCTGTGAGATGGTGGGCTTGTACCCCGCCGGCATCGTCTGCGAGATCATGGCTGAAGACGGCTCTATGTCCCGCCTTCCTGAGTTGGAACGGTTCGCCGACGAGCACTGTCTCAAGATTCTCAGCATCGCCCAGATCATCGCCCAGCGCCGCCGCACCGAGCGTTTGATCGAGCGCGTGGCCGAGGCCCGCCTCCCGACCCGCTACGGCCCATTTCAAGCGATCGCTTACAAGAGCCACGTGGACACCGGCGAGCACATCGCCTTGACTATCGGCGAGTGGACCGAAGACGAGCCTGTCTTGGTCCGCATACACAGCGAATGCCTCACCGGTGATGTCTTCGGCAGCATGCGATGCGACTGCGGTGAGCAGATCGACCTGGCGCTGCAGCAGATCTCGCAAGAGGGGAACGGTATCTTCCTCTACATGCGCCAAGAAGGCCGAGGCATCGGTCTCCACAACAAGATCAAGGCCTACTCTCTGCAGGACCAAGGCCTGGACACTGTGGAAGCCAACGAAACCTTGGGATTCGAGCCTGACCTACGTCATTACGGCGTGGGCGCGCAGATCCTCCGGGACTTGGGAGTGCGCAAACTAAACCTGCTGACCAACAATCCCAAGAAAGTGGCTGGCCTCTCAGGCTTCGATCTGGAGATTGTCGACCGCATCCCCGTAGAGGCGGAAGTAACCGACGAGAACCGGACCTATATGAAGACCAAGAAAGCCCGCATGGGGCACATTCTCGGCAACTGTTAGATTTCAGTCTTCCAACAACCAACAAAAAAGCCCGCCTAAAAGGCGGGCTTTTTAATTTTGCCCTGCTGGAAAATTTTCGGAGTGGTTAACGTCGACGCGAGTTTCTAACCCGCCCGTCTACTCCTAAACCAATCCCATCCACGACAACAAAATCGTCAAGAGGTTGCCTAACTCAGCGGCGTTCTCGTTCCGGCGATCGACGGGACCCGGTTATCCAAGTGAAAGCTAGAATCCATGCCGGTTGGTTTAGCCAATCGTCATCCCGTGAGACTTTTCTGGAACCCGGCTTATCGGGATGACGGTGAGATATGACTTCTCTCTGGCGCCGATGATCCGAGGGGCTGGTGGTCCGGCCTTATTTCCCCACCTTGGACATTAAAAAAGCTTCGATGAATCTATCGATATCTCCTGCTAATACCGCATCCGGGTTCGTGCTCTGCAGGTTAGTGCGGTGGTCTTTTACCGACTTATATGGGTGGAGCACGTAGCTGCGAATTTGGCTGCCCCATTCGGCGGCTTTGCGTTCCCCGCGCATACCCTCAACTTCTTTGGCCTTTTCCTCTGCCTGCCGTGCCAATAGTCTGGCCTTGAGGATCCTGATGGCGTACTCCCGGTTCTGATGCTGGGAACGCTCATTCTGGCAGGAGACCACGATGCCAGTGGGGACGTGGGTCAACCGCACGGCCGAAGCCACTTTCTGCACGTTCTGGCCGCCCGGCCCGCTGGATCGGAAGGTGTCCATCTTGATGTCTTCCGAGCGTATCTCCACTTCCGGATCGTCCTCGGAAGTCGGCAGGATATCGACCCGGGCGAAAGATGTCTGGCGCAAATTATTGGGGTCGTAAGGAGAAAGGCGCACCAAACGGTGCACGCCCTGCTCTGCGATCAGGTATCCGAAGGCATGGGGTCCGCCGATCTCCAATGTCGCGCCCCGCAGCCCGGCTTCCTCCCCGTAGGACAGGTCCATCACATCACAGGGCCGCTTACCGGCCTCCGCCCATTGGACGTACATAGACATCAGCATCTCCGCCCAGTCCTGGGCGTCGGTGCCGCCGGCGCCGGCGATGATGGTGACGATGGCAGACCGGTCGTCGTAGGTACCAGAGAGGGTGAGGTTGATTTCTTCGCGGGCCAGGGCTTGGGTCAGTTCTTCGCCCTCGGATTCCAATTGTGCTTGAAGAGGAGGATCGTTCTCGGCCAAAGCGAGCTCGGTCAATTCCACCAAATTGTGGGAGCGTGATTCCAGGTCCCGCCATAGGGTTACGGTGTCCCTCAGGCGGCCCAGTTGCTGCATATTCCGCTGCGCGGTCTGGTGGTCGTCCCAGTAGCCCGGTTCGGCCGCCTCGCGCTCCATGACGCTTATAGCGTCTTCTTTACCGGCCAGGTCAAAGACGCTCCACCACCGACATGATCTTTTCATTGAGGGTCGATAGATGTTGTCTCAGTTGCTCCATGGTCCGGTATATTCTCCAGTTGGTTTCGTGGTGGATTCGTGGTGGCTTAAAACCAGATAGGCGCGAATGCACGCACCTTTACTGCTCCAATTATAGCAGCAGGCCGCCATATAACCCCAGCCGTTCTAGTCCCTTCCAGGGTTAATTTTTAGCCAAGGCCAAGCTTGTCTGAGAGCCAGGATATCTGTATCTGGGCATGCTCGTGGCCACCGCCTTCGGACGCACCGTGGTAGACGCGGAGGTCGCAGTCGGGAATCTTCTCCGCCAGTTCTTCGCCAAATTTCAAAGGGCAAGAGCCGGTGTCGTTTATGCCCACGCTGAGCAGGACCGGCGCGGTGATCTTGCCAGCCAGCGTGATGGGATCTAGGTCGGCAGTGTTACGTTTCACAACGTCCCGGCGAGCGGGGTACAACCGCATGTAGTCGTCCAACTCCGCCAACGGGTAAGCCAACCCAGGCTGCAGCGAGGCTGGGTTGCCCAAGGCCATTGGGGTGTTGGCGGCGACTGCATGAATGTCTTCGCGGCGGGCGGCAACAGCCAGAGCCAGCGCCCCACCAAGACCCGCCCCCATAAAAGCAACTGGGCCAAGTTCGGCCTGTTCCTGCCCGGTAAGGGCATCCATCGACCGGAGGGCATCGGCGAATACCCGGCGCATCACATAGGACTCCAGGTCTTCGATTCCCTCGGTCAACAGCCCTGGATATTTGGCCTGAAAGACTTGGTCGCTCTGTCGTTGGCCCCGGTAGGTGGGGTTCATGACCACGGCCTGCTCGCGAAGGGAAGTGTAGACGAGGTCATGTACGCTGCCGTAGTCGGGCATCCGGACTATGGCCGGGAATGGGCCGTCGCCGTGGGGAACCGACAGCCAGGCGAAGAGCCGGTAGCCGTCGGCCGATGTGTAGCGCACCTGGAAGACGTCCCAATCGGGTTGGGAGTAAAAATCGTCACGGTGCAGGCGAACATCGACAGAGAGTTCCGCCAGGACGGCCTCGGTCTCCCGCCAGAACAGGTTGGCTGCGATGGTCATATCCCGACTGCCGTCAGGCCGATTTGGCCCTCCAACCAGGCCCTTTCCTGGCCCGGATAATCATGGGCATTGCCGTGTCCCGAATTCGGGAACAGCCAGAGTTCCTTGTGGCTGGTTAACGCCCGGTAGGCTGCGTAGCTGGTCTCGGGCGGGCAGACTTCATCGTCCAAGGCGATTCCGACAACCATGGGGCACTTGATCCGGGGGGCGAAATTCACAGCGTCGAAGTACCTCAGGGTTTCCAACATCTGCTCTACTTCTTCTGGATAGGCCCTGGCGTAGCAAGCCAGCTCGTCGTAGGGGTACGACCGCAACAGGGACATGGCTTCGGGGTAACAGCATAAAAATGGATATCCTGCAACTCCCGCTTTGATCTCGGGGCGCAAAGCTGAAGTTATCAGGGTTAGTCCTCCGCCCTGGCTGCTGCCGCAGGCGTAGATCCGGTCAGAGTCTATCTCTGGCCGGGACCGCAAAAAATCGACGCCTCGCACGCAGTCGGAGATGACACCCCGGTAACCGTAGTTCTCTTTGCTCTCCAGCCCCGATGTGAGCAAACCGGGGTATCCGGGGTTGAACTCCGAGCTGCTCTTTAGCTTGCCCCGCACCGCCACCGACAGCACGGCCACCCCCTTCTTGGCCCAGTCGCGGCGCACCGGCGGTTCCGACTTGTAACCGGGGAAATTAATGACGGCCGGAAACAATCCGTCTCCCTGGGTTGGCAGGCTGTACCAGGCCGAAATTTCCAGGCCACCCAGGCTCAGGTAAGTAACGTTGAAGACATGGACATCGTCGTTGCTTCGAAGCGGCTCGGCGGTAATCACCGGCTTGAGAGAAATTCCTGAAAGTTGCTCCAGGGTGCCGTCCCAGAATTCGTCGAAGTCGTCCGGGCAGGTTACCTGGGTCTCGAATTCCTGAAGGTCTTGTTCAGTGGCCATAAGTTCTCCAAACTCACTGTGGTTGGCTCGTCATTATAGCCGAGGCGTAGGAATGAGTGTAGCCCGAGAACCCCAGCCGCATCTAATAACGCAAGGAAGATTGGCATTCCCAACTCAGAACAGGTTATCCTGACGCTAGACGGTATTAGATGGATTTTAAGACTTGATCCAGGAAACATTCATCGTAATTTCCCTGGCCTTGGGGGCCTACGTCGTGGGCTCTGTTCCAACCGCCTACATCCTGGTCAGGTGGATGGAAGGGGAAGACATCCGGGACGTTGGCAGCCGCAACGTAGGGGCATTGAACGCCTACAACCGGACGGGCGCATGGGCCGGACTTTTGGTGTTGTTTGTGGACACGGCGAAGGGTGTCCTGGCCGTGGCCGCGCCCCGGCTGTTGGGCGTTGATCCGTGGGTCTTGTTCATCACCAGTCCATTGGTGGTCGTGGGCCACAACTGGCCGGTTTTCTTGAATTTCCGGGGTGGCAAGGGCGCGGCGGCCATCTTCGGCATCTCTTTGGTTATCGCCCCCTGGCTCACCATAATTACCGCCGGACCCAGTATCTTGGTGATGCTGTTGCTTCGGAATGTTGTCCTTGGGGCCGCCTTTGGCTTCATATCGTTGAATACCCTGCTCTGGGTCACGGGGCAGGGCGCTGAGCAGGTGGGACTCTGTCTGCTGCTGACCCTGTTGGTCACCGGGACCTATGTCCTGAACGTGCGCGACCATATCTTCGCCTCCATAAATGCCCGGCGGTGGCGGCAACTGTTCTTGGACCTGGCGGGCTAGCTGTAAAAAACCAACCCCCATCTCGGCGAAGCGCCACACCGCGTAAGATATAATTGCCAGCGCGGTATTTTTCGCCCCCCAGATTCCCAGTCCTTAACCCCTAGAGTAGGTGCGATGTTAGAACACGGCTTCCTAGAAACCCAGGGCGTTGACGAGGCCGAGGCCCACCGTAACGCCATGCGGCATTCGGCCGCCCACGTGATGGCCGACGCTGTCCTGAAACTATTCCCAGAAGCCAAGATGGGAATCGGCCCGCCCATCCAAGACGGGTTCTATTACGACTTTGAGGTCTCCCGGCCCTTCACTCCGGAAGACCTAGAAGAGATCGAGAAACTGATGAGGGAGACCATCAGCGGAGGCTTCCCCTTCCAGCGGGAAGACCTCAGCCGGGCCGACGCCGAGACCATGTTTTCCGACCAGCCCTACAAGATCGAGCTGATCGAAGGACTGCCCGAGGACGCGGTCATCTCCATCTACCGGCACGACGAGTTTGTCGACCTATGCCAAGGTCCCCACGTCCATGGAACGTCGGATATTCCGGCGATGAAGCTGCTCAGTGTGGCCGGAGCCTACTGGCGTGGCGACGAGAAACGCCCCATGCTCCAGCGCATCTACGGCACGGCCTTCGATTCGGAGACCGAGCTTACGGAACACCTGGAACGACTGGAAGAAGCCGAGCGCCGTGACCACCGCAGGCTAGGCCGCGAACTGAACCTGTTCAGCGTTCATGACGAGATTGGCCCGGGGCTGATCGTCTGGCATCCCAAGGGCGGCCGGGTCCGTTCCCTGGTCGAGGACTACTGGAAGGACCTCCACTACCGGCTGGGGTACGACATCGTCTACTCGCCCCACATCGGCAAATCCCAACTTTGGGAAACCAGCGGGCACTTGGATTTCTATCAAGAAAGCATGTTCGCCCCCCTGGAAGTGGACGAACAGCAATACTACCTGAAGCCGATGAACTGCCCATTCCACATTGCGATCTTCAAGAATGCGCTGCACAGCTATCGCGAACTGCCCTTGCGGTTTGCCGAGTTGGGCACCGTCTACCGTTACGAACGGAGCGGAGTATTACACGGTCTGATGCGCGTGCGCGGCTTCACCCAGGACGACGCGCATATCTTCTGCACGCCAGACCAAGTGGAAGACGAGATCGGCGGTGTCTTGGAACTGACCTTCGAACTGTTGGACGCCTTTGGATTCCAGGATTACTCCATCGCCCTATCAACCCGGCCCGAGAAATACGTGGGCGAACTGGACATGTGGGAACACGCCACGAAATCGCTGCAGGGCGCTTTGGAGAAGCGTGAGCTCCCATTCACAGTTGATGAGGGCGGCGGCGCGTTCTACGGACCCAAGATCGACATTAACATCACCGATGCGCTGGGCCGCGCCTGGCAATGTACCACCGTCCAGTTCGACTTCAACCTGCCCCAGCGGTTTGATTTAACTTACCAAGACGCAGACGGCGGACGAAGCCAGCCCTACATGGTCCACCGGGCCATTCTGGGCTCGATGGAGCGGTTTCTGGGTGTGCTGATCGAACACTATGGCGGCGCGTTCCCGCTGTGGCTGGCCCCGGTGCAGGCCGTGCTGATACCCATCGCCGACCGACATATCGAGTACTGCGAAGAGGTGTTGGCCGAGCTGGAAGCCGCTGGGTTCCGCGCCGAGGTCGACAACCGGAACGAACGCATGAACCAGAAGATCCGCACCGCCCAGATGCAGAAGGTGCCCTATATGCTGGTGGTGGGAGACCGGGAACAGGAAGCCGGCGCAGTAGCCGTCCGCCACCGAGACGGCGAAGACCTTGGCGCCATTCCATTAGACGATTTCTTGGCCAGGTTAGGTGAGGAGTCTCAGATACCTAATAGGTCGGCGACCTGAATAGATCCACCCACCGTGAATTCACCGGCTTCCCATAAACCTCAATCTCCAACGCGCCGGTGTTGCCGCTTGAGGAGCCCAGCAGCTCGAAACGAAGTCGCTTGGCGGTGAACTGGGTGTCGAACCGGTAGATGGTCGTGGCGTCGTTGACGGTGAACGGGCCGTATGTCTCGCCGCGGTCGGTAGTCACTTGGAACGAGTTCACCTAGGCGGTGTCGCCCATGGTCTGGGTCCAGAAACCCACCGATGTTATGTTGGTCTCCGATGCCAGTTTCACGCCGATTGGTGCGGTGTCGCCGTCGCTGGCTGACGACCACTCGGTCGGCGGGTCCCAGTCTATGGCATCGGCGGCTCCAAATGTTGAATAAATGCCGCCTTCTCCGAAATTGGAGCTCACGGCAGCTACAGACACCCCATTTCTCAGTGATGCTAAGTTG
>VFHF01000113.1 GCA_009392095.1 SAR202 cluster bacterium | reverse complement strand
GATCTGCTATCACCACGGCCGCGCCTTCCTTGGCCGTGGCTGCTCCAATGCCCCCGGGTCCACCGCTGATCAGGGCTACTTTCCCTGCAACACGCATGGTCAACCTCGTTATAGTTGGTTTCGTTGCAGGTGTTTCGAGGATGCTACATCTTGGCCGAAGTTCGGCCAATAGAAAAGGGCCACCGTCATCGTGAACGATGACTCTTGGGGAAGGATCTGCCGAACGGGACATTAACCGAATCTGAAAGGTTAGTCTTGCATCTCCCTAACTGGCATAATATCGCACTTGGCCCAACTAAGCGCTGGGTTTAGGAAATCGTACAACTTGTTTATATCGTCGGCCTCTACCACATAAATCGTGCAATGTTGTGCTCTACCGCCTAGAGCAAGCACTAGCTTCACTCCTGCTTTTGCCGCACCCTCTGCCGTTATCCTTTTTTCTGGAGTGTTGTTTACAACAGGGCAAGTTTCTGGGCTGTGGTCTACGGTTACATGGAATAGCATATTCGAACTCCCCAAAGGTAAAAATAGATTGTGGGAGTTTAGTTAACCGAAGCCCTTATTTCAAACTCCAGCCCAGCAGTGCAGCATCGAGTTTGTCTGGGGCCTCCGATGACAATCCAGCTATTCCAGGCCAAGGTTTAAGCATGTAAAAAGTCCATACGTATGGACTTTGTTGTCTCTTCATTACGACAGCTGGCACTATTGCTGGTTTCCGATACTCTATTCCAAGTCCGTAAGTTGCCCTCAGGGCCAATCCCGGATCGTTGCCGCTATTGCACGATTGGGCTAGACTCATCGAACCTTAAAAAAGGGCTATTCGAAGCTTGGAGGCCTTTAATGGCAGGCAAAAACATCGCCAACATCGAACGTTTGAACAAATTGATGGACGAGAATGGCTTTTCGGCCGTAGTCGCTCGTTCAGGAAAGAATTTCACCTATCTGGCCGGGTTTGCCTATCCGGGAACCTTAGCCCGGCACCTGGATTTTCCTGACTCACCCAGAGGGGTGTTGGTGGTCTGGCCGCGTCAGGGTGACCCTGTGTTGGTTGTGAACGAGATCGCCGCGCCTTTGCCGCGCCGCGACAGCTGGATCGAGAACATCCAAGTCTATGACGGTTACGCCGAGTCTCCTTACGCCCGGACCGCGGACATCCTCAAAGAAATGGGCTTGGAGAATAAAAAGATCGGAGCGGAGAAGGACTACCTCAGCGCTCTCCAATGGGAAGAACTGACCTCGTTGCTGCCCAAGGCCAAGGTCATGGACTGTACCGACATGATGGACCGGGTGCGCTGGATAAAGACCTCGGCTGAGGTGGAAAGGCTTCAGAAGGGCGCCAACCTACTGGATGAAGCCTATCTGGATGTCTTCCCGACGGTCCGGCCCGGCGATACCGAACGAGACGTGCATTCCCGCATCATCGAGGCCTGCATCAGGCGCGGGGCCAACTGGGCCCACGGCATCCTCAACACCAGCCGCAACAACGTGGCCTACGGTGGTGAAGGAGACATGGTATTTCAGTCCGGAGACATCATTAGGAACGACTACGTTTCGTATCTGGACGGATACCCCGGCCATCAGTCGCGAACCGTGGTAGTCGGCGAGCCGAGCCGGGAACTCATAGAGACTTACAAGATTCACCGGGACATCTACCGGGCGACCATCGACCACTGCCGACCGGGGGTACGGGCGTCGGACGTCTACCACTTCGCCAACAACGCCTTCAACGACGCTGGGATAGAAGGTAAGGTCGCTTTGGCCGGCCACGGCGTCGGCGCTTGGTGGCATCAGCAAGAACCCTACATGGTCCCTTCAGGTAAGCACAATCTGGAAAAGGGAATGGTTGTCGCTCTGGAGCCGCATATCGGCCACTGGCACTTGCAGGATATGGTGCTGATTACGGACGACGCGCCACTGCTTCTCTCTCCCCTGATCAACACGGATGAAATGCTGGTGGCGGGATAGGTGGGCTGCAAGGCTCGTTTCTGTGGTGAGACGTAGCGGGTTAAAAACCCGCCCCTACGTATCAGGTGGCCGAAAATTACATGGCCGTGATTCCGCCGTCGATGATGAGTTCGATGCCCGTGATCCATGAAGACTCGTCTGAGGCCAGGTATAGCACGCCGAAGGCAACGTCTTCCGAGCTGCCCAACCGGCCCAACGGCACCTCGTCGGTCCGCTCCTGAAGCATGGCCGGGTTGCTGGTGATCCCCGCCAGCATGGGCGTGTCTATTGGCCCCGGGTGGATGGAATTGCAGCGTATCCGGTCCTCGGCATGTTGGATAGCCGTGCTCTTGGTGAAGACCCGGACCGCCCCCTTGGATGCACTGTAAACCGCCGGCGCTAGTTTGCGCCCCAGAATACCGGCGATGGACGAGACATTGATGATCGATCCGCCGCCGGCCCTGCGCATGGCCGGGATTGCACGCCGGGTGCCCAGGAAAACCCCTTTGGTGTTGACGGCCAGTACCTCGTCCCACAACTCTTCGGAAGTTTCTTCGATACTCCCGCCACGGGCGATGCCAGCGTTGTTAACCAAGATGTCTAGTTTCCCCCAACGGGACTCGGCCAAGTCGATGGCCTTTTGCCAGTCGTCGTCCCGGGTTACGTCCAAATGGGAAAACACGGCGTCACCGCCTGAAGCCTGGACCTTTGCTTCGACGTCTTTGCCTTCCTGGTCCAAAACATCGCAGATCACAACTTTGGCGCCTTCTTTGGCGAACAGTTCAGACTCCAGAGCGCCCTGACCCCGCGCCGCGCCGGTTATGATTGCAACCTTGCCCTCCAATCTGCCCATGGTCTCTACTCCACCTATGCCGGATTGCTGCCATTTTACAAGGGCGACTCCCTGTCGACAATCGAGATATTCCGTCCCTGCTGGCAGAGAGAAAATCGCCGCTGTACCCGCAGGATAAATGCGGATATAATCGCTGCCAGCTTGGCCCGGTCTAGGCGTGGCGCACACGCTTGATACGGTCCCAGCATCGAATCTAGGAACAAGTCCAGATGCTTAAGGGGGCGAGCCCATGCCGCAGCGCACTCTGTGGATGCACGGCGTAAACATGCAGGTCGAATATCCTGCTCGGCTGACCTCAGTCCGCGCCACAGGCCCATTCGTCCGTATCGAGGGCACCAGAGGGCAGAACACCTGGCTCCACTTCCCGCTCCCAACCCCTGTGGTCCTAGATGGCGTTAGAATGCAGATAGAGGGGGCATACGTCAGTTTCCGCACCCGTGACCACGCTTCCGTCGATGAGGTCATCATATACGACGGCGAATCACGCATCGCCGAGCATATGAACCTTGATCTTCGAGGAGAGCATCTAGACCACCGGGTCGATGTCCCTGGCAACCCGGAGCTCCACAGGGGCATCAACGTAACTCTTGGGGTGCGCTTCGACGACACCGCTCCCGATGTCCGCTCCATGCAGATTGAAGTGATCGGAGTTGGACTAGAGTATTCCGGCGGCGATTAGCTCATCAATAGCGCCTAATATTCAATAAATCTCACGAAATCTCACGCTGAGGCGGAGGCAGAACGATATGGCGGCGACACAGATCACGACACATAAGAATTATATTTGCGGCCAGTGGGTTGAGTCAGTGACCGGCCGAACTTATCAAGTCCACAACCCGGCCCACACCGACCAGATCGTCGGTGAATTCCAGACCTCCGGCGCCGAAGATGCCTTGAGAGCCGTGGCTGCTGCTAAAGAAGGACTGGCCATCTGGGGCAACACGCCCGCTCCGGCCCGCGCCACAATCATCTACAAGGCCCTGGAGATCATGGGCCGCAGGGCCGATGAGATGGCGCAGACGATCACCATCGAAGAGGGCAAGCCTATCGGCGATGCCGCCGGTGAGGTCAAGCGGTCCATGAATATCATGGAGTATGCAGCCGGCGAGGGCCGCCGCATGTTCGGCTATACCACGCCGTCTGAATTGCCCAACACCGTGGCTTACACCGTCCGCCGCCCGTTGGGGATCGTAGGAATCATCACCCCGTGGAACTTCCCTCTGGCCATCCCAGCCTGGAAGATAGCCCCGGCGCTCATCTGCGGCAACGCCCTGGTCTTCAAGCCAGCCTCAGCCACTCCCCTGAGCGCAGTGAAGTTGATGGAGATCTTCGAAGAGGCCGGCCTCCCACCCGGCGTCCTAAACCTAGTCACTGGCCCGGGCGGCCAGGTTGGGAACGCACTGGTGGAGAGTCCCGACGTTAAAGGGATCTCTTTCACGGGGTCGACAGAGGTGGGTACTGAACTGTACGCCGAAAGCGCCAAGCGGCTGAAGAAGGTCCAGGCCGAGATGGGCGGTAAGAACGCTGTGATCGTCTTGGCTGACGCCGACATGAACAAGGCCATGGGCGGCATCGTGTCCGGAGCTTTCGGGTCCACCGGGCAACGCTGCACCGCCACCAGCCGGGTCATCGTGGAAGAGGGTGTTTACGACCAGTTCATGGCCGAATTGTTGGACCGGACCAGTAAGTTGACCATCGGTGACGGCATCGACCCGTCCATCGATGTTTCTCCGCTCGCAAGTCAGAACCAGAAAGACAAAGTCATGGAATACATCGGCATCGGCACGGAAGAGGGCGCCAACCTGGCCTATGGGGGCCATGCGCTGAGCGGTGGCGATTTTGACCAGGGGTATTACGTCGAGCCGACCATTTTCACCGACGTGTCTCCGGATATGCGCATCGCCAAGGAAGAGATTTTCGGCCCTGTGCTGACGGTGTTCAAAGCCAAAGACTTAACAGAAGCCATCGACATCTCCAACTCGGTGGAGTTCGGTCTGTCGTCCTCGGTCTACACCAAGGACATCTCCAAGGCTTATGAGTACATCAATACCGTAGAGACCGGCATGGTCCACGTCAACGCCCCCACCTTGGGCGGGGAGGTGCATCTGCCTTTCGGTGGTCTGAATTCCTCGGGAGTCGGGCAGAGGGAGCAGGGTACCGCGATGGTGGATTTCTTCAGCGAGGTCATCACCGTCTACATAGACCACGCGGCCGAAGCAGGGGAGCGGGCGAAGTTTATCTAGGTATAAGTTTCGCCAACTTAAAGCGGCTGCCGATGCGCGAAACCACGGTCAGTTTCGTGCCAGAAATCGATTGTTTCTTCGCCGCCGACCCAACAAAGAAAGACTTCCCGGCCCTCCCGCTGCGTTGGGAAATCGACCAGGCCGCGGTCCACGTCCCGGACGATTATGCCCTTGTCGAATATCTCTTGAACGCCGTCTTCTAGCGCCTGCATCAGCCGCTCCGACATTTCTTCAGGCTGGCCGGCGTCCCCTTTGCTGTCGGCAAGTTCCTGCCGTATCTCAGACAGCCGCTGAAACATCTTTTCCAGCCAGGGAACGAAGGCGTTAGCTTCTTCTAATGTGAATTGGTCGCTTTCCATTTCTGGAGCATACTGTAGACTATCTGGTCCGTCCCTTGGAACGTGGGGCACTCGCCAGGTTTGGCCAGTCTTTAGGGGCCCAACGGCACCGGCAAATGGCGTACAATGTCTGCCACCGCATACTAGACT
>VFHF01000112.1 GCA_009392095.1 SAR202 cluster bacterium | reverse complement strand
TTTTGCTGAACCTCTTTTAGATGTCCGACTTCCGGGAGGCCACCGTGTTTTCTACGGCAACGTGGATGTAGATGATGTTTCTGAGATCGTTTCGGCCCACGTATCGGGCGGCGAGTCTGTTACCGCCAAGGCCCTGGGTTATCTACCCCAGGAAGGGAGCGATGCCCCGGTCCCTGATGGCATCCCCGACCTGAATCAGCACCCCATGCGAATCTGGGAGGACCGCATCGTCCTCAGGAACCACGGCAACATCGACCCCATGGACATCTACCAGTACGTTGCCAACGGCGGTTACCAGGCCCTGCACAAGTCGCTCAACGAGCTTAACCGCGAACAGACCCTGGATGAGGTCAAGGCGTCGGGACTCAGGGGCCGTGGCGGAGCGGCCTTCCCTACAGCCACCAAATGGAGCTTCCTGGCGGGGAACCCGGCCCCTGAGAAGTATGTCCTCTGCAATTGCGAAGAGGGCGACCCGGGCGCTTTCAACGACAAGAACATCCTAGAAAGCGACCCGGGTAGCCTGGTGGAGGGGGTGATCATCGCCGGGTATGCCACCGGCGCTAGCAAGGGATACATCTTCATCCGCCACGGTCATAACGGCCCCATCGACCGGTGCCGCGCCGCAGTTGAACAAGCAAGGGAATTGGGATTCTTGGGCGAGAACATCATGGGCTCCGATTTTAGCTACGAAATAGAGATCGCTCTCACCGGAGATTCCTACGTCGCCGGTGAGGAATCGGCGCTGATGGAAGCTATCGAAGGCAAGCGGGCGATGCCCCGGTTCCGTCCGCCATTCCCGGCACAGGTCGGGCTCTTTGGCAAGCCCACCAACATCAACAACGTCAAAACCCTCGCCTATGTGCCTGAGATCGTTTCTAAAGGCGGGGAGTGGTTCGCCGGTATCGGCCACGACACCAGCACCGGCACGGTCATCCTATGCTTGTCAGGGAACCTGAAATACACCGGGATGGTGGAAGTGCCGCTGGGAATGAACCTGAAAGACGTGATTTACGAAACGGCCGGCGGCATGCGTGACGGCAAGAACCTGAAATTTCTCCAGACCGGCGGGCCACTGGGCGGAGTCTTGGGCGCGGACAATATCGATATTCTCCTAGACTTCGAGGTTCTGAGAGCGGCGGGCGCCATCGTCGGATCCGGCGGTCTCATCGCCGCTGACGACAGCGTGTGTATAGTGGATATGACGCGGTCGCTGATCGCCTTCTGCCAGTATGAGTCCTGCGGCAAGTGTTTCCCCTGCCGAATGGGCATGAGCCACCTGCTTGAGGTCCTGGAGCGCATCTGCCAGCTTGAGGGCACCAGCGAAGACCTTACTCTTATGCGGAGCATCGGCGAGAACATGCAGGCAGGCTCCCTCTGTGGCCACGGCCAACTGGGATTCAACCCTGTCTCATCGGCCATGCGCTACTTTGGGCCGGAGTTCGACACTCATATCATTGACCGGATATGCCCCACTGGGACGTGTCTGACGCCCCGTTATTCTCCCGCGCTGGCGCGCCGTTAACCTGAACAGAAAATTACCCAGCCAGCACCTGGCCGGGAGATATAGAGGCTGTTGAATGGCCGACGACATAACAATCAGTTTTGATGGACAAGAGGTCAAGACCCAACCGGGCAAGATGGTGCTGGAAGCGGCCATCGAAGCCGGTGTCTACGTGCCATATCTTTGTTATCACCCTGGGATGAAACCGTTCGCCGCCTGCCGCATGTGCGTAGTTAGCGTAGAAGGACAACGCGGCTTTCCAACCTCGTGCACCATGCCCGTGGCCGACGGCATGAAGGTTCAGACCGCTTCAACCGAGGTCAACGACTTGCGCCGCTCAGTGATGGAGATGATCATCGCCGAGCACCCCAACGGCTGTCTCACCTGCCACCGAGTCGACATCTGCGGCCCCACCGATGTTTGCCTGCGCCATGTATCGGTCAACGACCGGTGCGTGACCTGCCCCAAGAATGAACGGTGTGAACTGAAAGACACCGTCCGCTATCTGGGCATGAGCCTGGAATCGCCCCTCCAGTACAAGTACCGGGAGATTCCCCTAGAAGTGGCCGATCCATTCTACGACCGTGACTACAACCTATGCATCGTCTGCGGACGCTGCGTCAATGCGTGTGAACAGTTGCGTGGCGACGACGCCATCGCGTTTACGATGCGCAGTGGACAGGCGCTGGTGGGCACGTCTTTCGGGACATCCCTGCTGGAGTCTGGCTGCGAATTTTGCGGCGCCTGTATCGATGTCTGTCCGGTGGGCGCACTGGTCGAACGGGACCACAAATGGGACAAGCCACGGAAGGTGGAACGGACGATTTGCCCTCTCTGCCCGGTGGGCTGCCAGTTGAACGTTGAGTACGATGGCGACGGCACGCTGATCAGGGTAGTGCCGGAGATCAACTCCCCCGCCAATCACGGCCAAGCCTGCTTCAAAGGCAAGTTCGGCCTCCAATTCGTCAACGACACCAGCCGGCTGCATACCCCGCTGGTCCGCCGTGACGGCCAACTCGTTGAGGCGACTTGGGACGAAGCATTGGGAGTGGTGGCTGCGAGATTGGCCGAATATTCCGGTGATTCATTCGCTCTCTTGACCTCGCCCAGCAGCACCAATGAGGAGCACTACTTGGCGCAGAAGTTCGCTAGGACCGCCATGAAATCCAATAACGTTGACCAGACCTCCAACACCCAGCCTGAACTGACCCTAGGGTTGGAGCAGTCGTTGGGTCACGCCGGCGCCACCAATCCCATCTGGGACCTAGAGCAGTCCGGTTGCATCCTGGTCTTCAGCAGCAACGTCACCGAGGAACATAACGTGGTCGGTGTGCCCATCAAGCGGGCGACCCGAAAAGACACCAAGCTGGTTGTGATCGATTCCCGAGAGGTCGAGCTGACCCGCTACGCCCACATCTGGTTGCGCCCGGCACCCGGCACTGAGCAACTGCTGTTGGGCGGACTGTTGAAATCGGTCATCGACCAGGGATTCCAGAAAGACGATTGGCTGACCGAGAACTGTGAAAGCCCGGCCACTCTCCAGTACGCACTCAGCGCCTTGGACCTGGATGAGATCGCGAAAACAACCCAGGTCGATGCCGCAGATATAGCCGAGGCGGCTCGTTTGTACGGTGAAGCTGAGACTAGCGCGTTGGTCTACGCTCTGGACAACATCCAACCAAGGCTGGCCCGGGACTGCGTCCTGTCTTTGGTGAACCTGGCTGTGGTGACCGGAAACATCGGTAAAACGGGCGCCGGTATCTACCCCATGCGGCCTGGAGCCAACGAACAGGGCGCTTGGGATGTCGGATGCGTGCCTGACCGGCTGCCCGGATACCGGTGGGTTTCTAACCCGGACGACAGGCAAGCCTTAGAGACGCTTTGGGATTCGAGTATCCCCGAGATTCCCGGACTTCACCTGGCGCAAATCATCGAAGCCGCCGCGTCCGGACGGGTCAAATCCATGTTCCTGATCGGGGCTAGCCCGAATTTCATCAACGGAAAGCTTGGCGACGGCCTGGCTGCCTTAGACAACCTGGAATTTCTGGTGGTCTGCGATTCTTTCCTGACCGACGCCGCCCAACGGGCCGACGTAGTCTTGCCACGCGCGACGTTCGCAGAGAAAGACGGCACCTTCACCAACCTGGAGCGGCGCATCCAGCGTCTGAAACCCGGCAAGTCGCTGCCTGAAGGCGGCGCGCGTTCGGAATGGCAGGTGATTTGTGACGTGGCCCATAAGATGGGAGCGCCTGGATTTATCCAAGCGTCGCCCTCTGAGACAATGGATGAAATAGCGCGAGTAGCGCCGGTTTATGCTGGGGTTTCCTATCGAAGTCTGGCCAATCAGGGCGGACTCACCTTTAAAACCGATCTAAAAAACCCGCAGCCAACCCAGGTGCTGTACGCTAGCCGAGAGGACCGTGGTCTCCAATGGCCGGTCCAAGACGACGGCAAGAGCACACCGGTACTGCACGCAGGCGGATTCAAAGGCCGAAAGGCGGAACCCATCACCCCGGCCTTCGTATCGGCCAATGTTGAATCGGACGCCGATTTCCCGCTGTGGTTCGTGCCTGGAAGAGTACTATTACAGCAAGAACGGGAGATTAGGATCATCCAAGGACGGCGTAACAGTATCCAAAGGGATGAGATAGTCGAGTTGAACCCTGTCGATGCCGCCTCGATGTCTATCGAAGAAGGCGCAAACGTGGTCGTGGAGATGTCCAATGGCAGTCTTGTCGGACTGGCCACCATTAACGAAGCTGTCCCAGTGGGCGTCGTTGCCTCGACCTCCCTCTTTGGGCAGTTGGCGATAGACTTACAGATCTCCGACGAGATGGAGCCTGCGTCCCGGGTGCCTGGATTGGACATACGCCCGGCCCGTCTGAGCAAGGGCGGCTCGCAGAGGACTTAAAGACATTTAAACCTGGTCCTATGGTATTAAATGAGCCCGGTGGCATTAATGAGCGGCGATAGACCTAAGGAGTGACATGGTAGAGGAAACATCCACGGCGTCAGCCGGAGTTCCCGACCTGACTCCAAACCCAAAGTTTCCCACGGCTACGCTAGTGGAGCGCCGGGACACGACTGAAGACCTGATGGTCATCAAGTTAGAGGTCTCGGAACAATTCAATTTCAAACCCGGTCAGTATTGCACCTTGGGACTGGGCAAGATCGAAAGGGCCTACTCCATCGTCTCCGCTCCCTACGAAAAGAACCTTGAGATCTTCGTGGAATTGGTGCTCGAAGGGGAATTGACCCCCAAGATGTGGGACCTGAAATTGGGTGATAAGATGTCGGTTCGCCCCAGAGCCAAGGGTATCTTCACCATGGACCGGAAGATGCATCACCACTTTATGCTCTCCACCGTTACCGGACTCGCGCCATCGATGAGCATGGTACGGCAATACCTGCACGACGGTCCCGAAGAAGCTGGCGAAAATCACGTTTTTTACATCATGTACGGCGCCAGCTACATCGATGAACTGACCTATGACGTGGAGATTCAAGAACTTGCCGACAATCACCCCGACGTAGTGAGATTCGTCCCCACCATCAGCCGCCCCACCGAGGACCGGAACTTCGAATGGAAGGGCGTCACCGGCCGGGTTAACAACATTGCCGAGGAATACCTGGTAAAGTTTGACCTGCCTAAAGACGACACCAAGATCTACGCTTGTGGCCACCCGGGTATGATTGAAGACGTGAAGGAAAAGCTGTTACCCCAAGGCTGGAACTTCATCGAAGAACGTTTCTGGAAACCCTAGTCGTCGGGTAAAAGGAAATGTCCTTTCTCCCTCGCTAGGGGGAAGGTTAGGTCCGACGAAGTAGAGATTCTCAATGAAATCGGAGATGTGGCACCCAGTGGCCGCGCAGCAAGTTCTATTCGTCAATTGGATTTCTTCGCTGACATGCGAAGGGCTCCAGCAAGGCGAAAATGGTAGTAGAATTCCCGGTGTAATCGAAAGGGCAGGGTAGGGTAGTGACACCGATTCGCCGCCAATACCTCAAGATCAAAGGCGACCATCCGGACGCTATCTTGTTTTTTCGGATGGGCGATTTTTATGAGACCTTCGACGACGACGCCGTGCTCGCCGCCAAAGAGCTCGAGATTACCCTCACCTCCCGCAGCATGGGCAAGGGCCTCCGTGTGCCGCTGGCCGGCGTACCCGTCCACTCGCTAGACAACTACCTCTCTCGTCTGATCAAAAAAGGCCACAAAGTCGCAATCTGCGAGCAGATATCCGACCCGGCCACCTCCAAGGGACTGGTCGACCGTGACGTAGTCCGCATCGTTACTCCGGGAACGGTTCTCGAGTCCAACTTACTTAATCAAAAGACCAACAACTATCTGGCGGCCGTCTCCGAGCTAGGCGGGCTGGCTGGATTAGCCTATATCGACATCACAACCGGCGAATTTTCCGCCACTGAATTGCCTCTACAAGAACTGCCGCTGGAATTGGAGCGCATTGAAGCCGCCGAGGTATTGGTCCCCGATTCAGCCGATTTCCCGGTGTGGACAGACCAGCGGAACGGCAACGGCAACAGTTACGAACTAACACCCGTAGAGTCCAGAACCTTTCATTTGGACGAAGCCCGCCAGGCGCTTTTGTGCCATTTCGGAATACTTACTTTGGAGTCCTTTGGCTGCGAGGGAATGGACCTGGCTGTAGCCGCTGCCGGGGCGATTGTCGAGTACCTGGCCCGAACTCAGAAGGCGGCCAAACTCAAACTTAGCAACCTAGCCATCTACGCCACTGGGACTTTCATGGCTCTGGACTCCCAGACCCGTCGCAACTTGGAATTGTTCGCCGGCGGTCGAAACGAGAGTAAAGAACTGTCATTGTTGTCAGCGTTGGATCGCACGAAAACGGCCATGGGAGGCCGGCTGTTGCGCCAGTGGCTGGGCCAGCCCCTGCTAGACCTGACAGCGCTGGAACAGCGCCTGGACGTTGTGGACCATTTTTACCTGGACGGCCTGAAACGGACGGATTCAATCTCCTCACTGAATAAAGTCTCCGACCTGGAACGCATAATCGGGCGTATAGTCTCCGGCACCGTCAATCCCAGAGAGCTGATCGCTCTGAAGGATGGCCTGGCCGCCGTGCCCAGCCTGCGGGAACTGGTGGACAGCACTGACCTGGAGTGGCTCCAAAGCCAACTGCTCCCATTGCCAGAGGTTTGCTCGCTGATCGAAGAGTCCATTGTGTCGGAACCGGCGGGCGCGGTGGGGGACGGCAACGTGATCAGGCCAGGATTCTCGCCGGAGATGGACGAGTTGAAAAGCTCCTCGACCAATGCCCGCCAGTTCATAGCTGGACTCGAACAGCGGGAGCGGGACCGAACTGAAATCAAAGGCCTGAAAGTGGGTTACAACCAGGTCTTCGGCTACTACATCGAGGTCAGCAAGTCCAACATCGATAAGGTGCCCGAGGACTACATCCGGCGTCAGACGCTGACCAACGCCGAACGCTATATCGTTCCAGAATTAAAGGAATACGAGTCTCTGGTGCTGAACGCCCGGGATCGTTTGGAAGAAGCTGAACGGGCCGTTTACCACCGGGTCTGCGCCCAACTGGCCGAATCGGCGGGCGCCGTTAGTCAGGTCGCCTCGGCCATCGCAAAGCTGGACGTGTTCACCGGGCTGGCGGACGCAGCAGTGGAGAACGGCTATGTCCGGCCCAAGCTGAATCTTGGGAACGCCATCCGGGTTACCAACGGCCGTCATCCGGTGGTGGAACGGGTCCTGGACACCGGGACCTACGTGCCCAATGACGTGGACCTGTCCAACGACGGCGCCAGAGTGATGGTCCTGACCGGCCCCAACATGGCCGGAAAGTCCACCTACATCCGGCAAGTAGCCATTATTATCCTCATGGCCCAGATCGGCTGCTTCGTGCCTGCTTCAGATGCGACCATCGGGTTGGTGGACCGTATCTTCACCAGGGTCGGGCTGCAAGACGACCTGGCCACTGGTCAGTCCACATTCATGGTCGAGATGGTCGAGACCGCTGCCATCTTGAACCAAGCCACGCCCCGGTCTCTAGTGATTCTGGACGAAATTGGACGGGGCACCAGCACCTACGACGGCCTGTCCATCGCACGATCGGTGATCGAACACATCCATAACGACCCCAGGCTGGGCTGCAAAACCCTATTCGCTACCCACTACCACGAATTGACCCAACTGGCTGCCAGCCTGCCCGGCGTGCGCAATTTCAGCGTGGCGGTGACCGAAGAAGGAAACTCGGTGGTCTTCTTGCACAAGATCGTACCCGGAGGGGCCGACAAGAGTTACGGGGTGCATGTGGCCCAGATGGCCGGGCTGCCCCAGGGCGTGGTGAACCGCGCCTGGGAGGTGCTGGCCGATCTAGAAGCGCAGAGTCAGCAGAAGAACGGACGGCTGGTCAAAGCCAAGGTTGAGCCAGCGCAGCAGATGGCCTTGTTCAATGATGGCGGGAATCTAAAGAAATTGCTTAGCGGATTGGACATCCCCAACCTGACGCCCATCGACGCCATCAATAAACTATACGAGCTTCAGAAAGAAGCACAGGAAGGGAGCTAGCTAACCGCTTTTTAATCGGTCCCTTCCATCGTGTCATTCTCTGGAGTCAGACGGAGAATCTCGTTGCTTCTGTGCCGATATTGAGTAAGAATAAAGAGACCCCTCGTTGCGCTCTTAGTGATATGGAGAACGCAAATCTCGCAACCAACAATGCGGAGTGGGATTGAATAGCCAACCCCCTTTCCTTAGGCCCTCCGCGGGTATAAAATAGCTCGTGGATTTCCGGCGACGCCCTGTTTACCATGGAGTTTTGGAGGCCCGATTGAGCCAGACAGTCGAATTTTACTGGTGGACCCGTTGATCGACCTGTCGAAAGGCAAGAGAGTTACTCTTGCAGAACGGGCTTGAAGTAACGGATCGGGATTTCTTCAAAGAGACCTTCAGTGAATTGGAGATCCGAGAGTTGGCGGCTATGGCGGGTACCGAGAACAT